>JBPCND010000241.1:0-14714 GCA_051001655.1 Nocardioides sp.
ACTCCTCGATCCGCGCCTTCCGCGACGAGGTCGTGGCCGCGATCGGCACGCAGAACCTGGTCGACGTACGCAGTCCCGACGAGTACGCCGGCCGGCTGCTCGCCCCGGCCCACCTGCCGCAGGAGCAGGCCCAGCGCGCCGGCCACATCCCGACGGCCGCGAGCGTGCCGTGGAGCAAGGCGGCCAATGACGACGGCACCTTCAAGTCCGACGACGAGCTCAAGACGCTCTACACCGATGCCGGGGTGGACTGGGGCAAGGACACCATCGCCTACTGCCGGATCGGCGAGCACTCGAGCCACACCTGGTTCGTCCTGCGCGAGCTGCTGGGCCAGGAGAACGTCAAGAACTACGACGGGTCGTGGACCGAGTACGGCTCCCTGGTCGGCGTCCCGGTGGCCCGGGGTGACGACAAGGGCGAAGCCTGATGTGCGGTTCGACGGCGGGCGGCCTCTCCCTGGACGGCGTGAACGTCGCCCAGGAGTCCGTGATCCAGGGGGTCGTGACCCGTGCCGGAGATGACGGGCAGAGCCAGCCGGTCGGGAACGCCTACGTGCGGCTGCTCGACCGGACCGGTGAGTTCACCGCCGAGGTGCCCACGTCGGCCACGGGTCACTTCCGGTTCTTCGCCGCCCCCGGCGACTGGACGCTGCGTGCCCTGGCCCCGCGGGCCGAGGTGGTCGACAGGCAGGTCGTGGCCGCACGGGGCTCGGTTGCCGAGGTCGCCATCCCGATCGGCTGACCGGACCACAGGTGGTGGCTCGGCGCCAGGCGGGCTGACACTAGGGTGGTCCGGTGAAGGTCTTGGTCAGCGGCGGCGCAGGCTACATCGGCTCGACGACCGCGAGTGCCCTGGAGTCAGCCGGTCACGTCCCGGTGGTGCTCGACTCGCTCCTGACAGGTCCACGGGCCTTCGTCGGTGAACGGATCTTCTACCACGGCGACATCGCCGATCGCGCTCTGCTGCGACGCATCCTCGAGGACCATCCCGATGTGGCGTGCACCATCCACATGGCAGCGCGCATCGTCGTGCCGGAGTCGGTTGCCGAGCCCTACGCCTACTACCGCGACAACGTCGCCAAGTCGCTGGAGTTCTTCGACGAGCTGACCCGGCTCGGCCTGCATCGAGTGGTGTTCTCCTCGTCCGCTGCCGTCTACGCGTCCCGTGACGGCTCCGGGGTCGACGAGGGGTCCCCGCTCGAACCGGCGTCGCCCTATGCGCGCACCAAGCAGATGATGGAGTTGGCACTTGCGGACATGGCCCGAGCGACGCAGCTGCGGGCCCTGATCCTCCGATACTTCAACCCGATCGGGGCCGAGCCGGGCCTGCGCAGCGGGGTCTATGCGCGGGTGCCGTCCCACGTGCTGGGTCAGCTCACCCTCGCCGCACAGGGGCAGATCGACGCGTTCGAGATCACCGGCACGGATCATCCCACCCGGGACGGCACCGGGGTCCGTGACTATGTTCACGTCTGGGACCTGGCTCGTGCTCATGTGGCGGCCGTGGAGCAGTTCGACAGCGCCCTGGACCGGACCGGATCGCCGAGCGCCGTGATCAATCTCGGCACCGGTGCCGGAGTCACTGTGAGGGAGCTGGTGTCGCTCTTCGAGGACGTGGTCGGACGCCGGGTCCCGACGCGGGAGGCGCCGGCTCGTCCAGGTGATGCCGTGGGGGCCTTCGCGCTCGTGGACCGAGCCGACCAGCTGTTGGGGTGGAGGAGCGAGCTGGATGTCCGGGCAGGCATCGACTCGGCGATGCGGTGGGCAACGTGTCGCCACCAGGTCCTGGGCTACGCATGACCCGTTGGCTTTGCCTCGCGCGCTGACGTCCGTAGGCTGGTCTGTCGTGTCCGCCCCCAGCCCCCCGACGAGCCGGCAGACCTGTCGCCGGATCACGCCGACGCGTACCGCCGTGCGTACGAACGTGCCTACCGCCAAGGCGCCGGCGGCGACCGGGCCGACGCGGTTCCCGGCGATGAGTACGACGGACCGACGCATCGCCGAGCCATCGGCGCCGCGAGAGGCGGCCGATCATCGGAGAAGCCGACGTGGTGGGTGCCGACCATCCTGGTCGTGCTGGTCCTTGTGTTGCTGGTGGGCGCCTATGGGATCGGCAGGGTCCTCTCCAGCTCGGTCGAGGACGCCGACGTCACCGCTGAGGTGCCTGACGGCGTGGACATCGGCGACACCGCGGCAGTCACCAGGACGCCTCGGCCCCAGAGGCCGCGAAAGCCGTCTCCTTCACCCACCGTGGAGCCGAGTCCGGAGACCTGTGCGGGCGCGGCCGAGACAGTATTGGTCGGCGGCGCCTCCGCCTCCTGCGAGGCGGAATCCAGCGTCGACTCGGCAGGCAACCCGGTGAGCTACGGACCCCAGCTCGCCCACGACCAGAACCCCACCACGGCGTGGCGCTGTCCCGGCGGCGGGGCCGGCCAGTCGATCACGCTCGCCCTCCCCGACGGCACGGAGGTCGTCGAAGTGGGGCTGATCCCGGGCTACGCGAAGACCGACCCAGCCAGCGGTGTCGACCGCTATGCGGAGAACAACCGGATCACCCGCGTGCGGTGGACGTTCTCGCAGGGCACATCTGTGCTCCAGCGGCTGGACGGCTCGGCCACGAACCGCGCGCTGCAGAGCCGGCGGATCCCGGTGACCGACTCCGACTGGGTGGTCCTGGAGGTCCTGGCCTCCGTCCCGGGCTCGCGCGACACCATCGCGGTGAGCGAGGTGAGCGTCGGCCGCGCTGCTCCGTGACAGGAGAGGCTTGCGCCGAAGAGTCCTCGGGCGAGAGCTTGGTGAACGGGCGGGTGGAAGTCTGGCACGATGCGGGCCATGAACGACGCTCTCATCAACGACGTACCCCGTCCGGGCCCGAACGCACTGCTGGTCACTGTCGCCCCGACGGGCGCGGAGACGAGCAAGGCGGACTGTCCGCATCTCCCCACGACCCTCGACGAGCTCGTCGACACCGCCCGACGCTGCCAGTCCGCCGGTGCCGCTATGGTCCACGTCCACATCCGCGACGACGAGCACCGACCCACGCTCGACCTCACCAGGCTCACCGACACCGTGCAGGCGCTTCATGAGGCGACCGACCTCGTCGTCCAGCTGTCGACCGGCGGAAGCGTGCACGACCCGCTGGAGCAGCGACTGAAGGTCCTCGACGCCGGCCCCGACTCGTGCAGTCTGACCATGGGCACGACGAACTTCGGTGACGACGTCTTCTCCAACCCGTGGCCGTTCGTCACCGAGCTCTACCAGCTCAGCCAGGAGCGCGAGGTCGTCCCGGAGTTCGAGCTCTTCGACCTCGGCCACGTCACCTCGTTGCAGCGGCTGCTGGACACGTTCGGGCTGCCGTACGGCGGCCGGGTGCATGTCGACCTGGTGATGGGTGTCCCTGGTGGCATGCCCGGAACGACGGACGCGCTCGTGGCTGCCGTGGCTGCCTTGCCCCGCCAGGTCACCTCGTGGTCCGCCACGGGCATCGGTCGGTCCACGCTGGCTGTTGCTCTGGCGTCGCTGAGCAAGGGGGGACACCTGCGGGTAGGCATGGAGGACGTGCTGACTCTCGCCAAGGGGGTGCCGGTCGAGCACAACGAGCAGCTGGTGACCAGGGTCGTCGAGCGGGCTCGTATCGCCCAGCGGACCCCGATGACCCCCGCCGAGGCCAAGGGCCTCCTGCAGACGAAGCGTCGCTAGTAGACGAGCGCCTGGGTGTCCTCGCGCATGACTTCCTCGACGTAGACGGCTGCGCCGGCGATGCGGATGCCGGGCAGCACGCCGGACTCGGAGAGAGCGCGACGCGCAGCGCACTGTGTGCACAGCGTCACCGATCCGCCCTCGAGGACGATCGCGAGCAGGTCGGCCAGTGGTGCGGCGTGCGGCAGCGAGAGCTCCCCGGCCCTGCCGGGGACGGCGAACCAGGCGGCCTCGCCGGTCAGCCAGAGGGAGACACCGACCCCGGCGGCCACCGCGGCGGAGGCAACCGTGAAGGCCTGGTTGCACCGCTCCGGGTCATCGGTGCCGCAGGTCACCTTCACCACCAGTCGGCTCGCCACACCGATCACACTAGACTCCGACCCATGGAAGCCGTGTTCATCGCCCTGATGGCGCTCGTCGTCCTGCTCAGCGGATGGGTGTCGGTCCTCATGCTCCACCGCCTGTTCAAGGCTGACAGCGGGCCCTCCGAGTCCGACACCGGGACCAGCAAGCACTGATGCCGTTCGAGATCCCGGACAACGTGCACCCCGACTGTGCGCCGATCGCCTGGCTGCTCGGCACCTGGCACGGCAACGGTCACGGCGACTACCCCACGACGGGTGCCTTCCAGTTCGGCCAGGAGTGCATCTTCACCCACGACGGCCGGCCGTTCCTCCACTACATGAGCCGCGCCTGGATCGTCGACGACGAGGGCGCCAAGGTGCGTGAGGCTGCCATCGAGACCGGCTTCATCCGGCCCCGGGCCGACGGCAGCCTCGAGTGGCTGCTGGCCCACCACACCGGCTTCGTGGAGATCTGGATCGGCAACGCCGAGATCGGCACCCCCAGGCTGGAGATCAGCACCGACGCGGTGGTGCGCACCGAGACCGCCAAGGAGATGACCGGCGGCCACCGCATGTACGGCATGGTCGAGGGCGACCTGCTGTGGGCCTACGACATGGCCGCCGGCGGACACCCGCTCCAGCCGCATCTGTGGGGACGGCTCGTCCGTCAGTAGCCAGGCTCGCCGACGGCCGACGCACAGCGGTCCGTCAAACGTCTGGTCGACGTAGACTCGCGGACGTGACCGCGGACCAGAGCCACCACCGCGCCGAGCTGTCCCTGGGGGACTGGCAGGCGCAGCTGCGGGCCAAGGGCTACCGGCTCACACCTCAGCGGGAGCTCGTGCTCAAAGTGGTGCAGCAGCTCGGTCATGCGACTCCCGACGAGGTCCTGGCGGCGGTCCGCGAGGAGTCCCAGGCGGTCAACCAGTCGACCGTTTACCGGACCTTGGAGCTGCTGGAAGAGCTCGGTCTCGTGCGGCACGCCCATCTGACGGACCGGGCGCCGACGTACCACTCCACGACCAACCCGACGCACGCACACCTGGTCTGCCGGGAGTGCGGGCGGGTCAGTGAGCTTCCGGCGGACGCCCTCGACCCGCTGACGGGCCTCCTGAAGACCGACCACGGCTTCGAGCCGGACCTGGGACACCTCACGATCTTCGGGCACTGCGCCGGGTGCGCGTGAGTCCCGACCCGGCCCGCCCCCTCCGCGCGCTGACCCTCGACGAGCTGAGGCAGCGCACCAGCATCAAGTGGCGAACCTATCCCGAGGACGTCCTGCCGCTGTGGGTGGCGGAGATGGACACCACCCTCGCCGCGCCGATCGCCGCCGCACTCGACGAAGCGATCGTCCGCGGGGACACCGGCTACGGATCCGGTCACGACTACCCGGAGGCGTACTCCGACTTCGCCGAGCAACGATGGGGCTGGGGCTTCGACGCCGACCGGACGGCACTGGTCCCGGACGTGATGCTGGGCGTCGTTGAGATGCTCAAGCTGGTGTCCTCACCGGGGGACGCGGTCGTGGTCAACTCGCCTGTCTACACACCGTTCTACGACTTCGTGGCACACCTGGGTCGCCGGGTCGTCGAGGCGCCACTCAGCGACTCACACCGGATCGACCCGGCAGTCCTCGAAGGCGCGTTCCGGGCTGCTCGTAGCACGTCTGCCCGGCCGGCGTACCTGCTCTGCAGCCCGCACAACCCCACCGGCACCGTGCACACCGAGGCCGAGCTCGGGTCGGTGGTCGGACTTTCCCAGGAGTACGGCGTCCGCGTGGTCGTCGATGAGATCCATGCGCCGCTGGTGTACGCCGACCAGCGGCACCACCCCTTCCTCTCGCTGCCCGGCACGGAAGGCGCCCTCACGTTGCTCTCGGCATCCAAGGCGTGGAACCTGGCCGGCCTGAAGTCGGCGATCGCCGTGGCCGGTCCTCAGGCCGTGGACGACCTGCGACGCATGCCGAAGGTGGCCGGCCACGGAGCCAGCCACCTCGGCACGATCGCCCATGTCGCCGCGCTGCGCCACGGCCGGGGCTGGCTCGATGCGCTTCTCGTCGACCTCGACGGGGACAGGCAGCTGCTCGCCGACCTGGTCGCCGAGGGGTTGCCCGGCGTGTCCCACCAACCACCGCAGGGCACCTACCTCGCGTGGCTGGACTGCCGGGCCCTCGACCTCGACGGCGACCCGGCCGAGGTGTTCCTGGAGCGTGGCCGGGTGGCGCTCAATGCCGGCCCCGCCTTCGGCACGGGCGGGACCGGTCACGTCCGGCTGAACCTGGCGACCACCCCGGAGATCCTCACCGAGGCCGTGCGACGGATGACCGCATCCGCGAGAGACTGCTCGGAGCAGGCGACGAATGACTGTAGGAGGACGCGATGAGCAAGAAACGGGCACTGATCACCGGGATCACCGGCCAGGACGGGTCGTACCTCGCCGAGCTCCTTCTCGGCAAGGGTTACGAGGTGCATGGGCTGATCCGTCGGGCGTCGACGTTCAACACGTCCAGGATCGACCACCTGTACCAGGACCCACACGACCCCGATGCCAAGCTGTTCCTCCACTACGGAGACCTGTCCGACGGCGCCCGCCTGGTGACCCTGCTGAACCAGATCCAACCCGACGAGGTGTACAACCTCGCGGCGCAGTCGCACGTGCGGGTCGGCTTCGACGAGCCCGAACACACCGGTGACACCACCGGGATCGGCGCGATGCGTCTGTTGGAGGCGGTCCGGATGGCGGGCGTCAGCTGTCGTTACTACCAGGCGTCGAGCTCGGAGATGTTCGGCGCGACTCCACCTCCCCAGAACGAGGACACCCCGTTCTACCCGCGTTCCCCCTATGGGGCGGCCAAGGTCTACGCCTACTGGGTCACCAGGAACTACCGCGAGGGATACGGGATGTTCGCCGTCAACGGCATCCTCTTCAACCACGAGTCCCCCCGACGCGGGGAGACCTTCGTGACCCGCAAGGTCACCCGAGCGGTGGCCCGCATCCAGGCCGGACTTCAGGACTACGTCTACATGGGCAACCTCGACTCGGTCCGCGACTGGGGCTACGCGCCGGAGTACGTCGAGGGCATGTGGCGGATGTTGCAGGCCGACGAGCCCGCCGACTTCGTCCTGGCCACCGGCGGTGACTTCACCGTCCGTGACTTCGTGGCGACGGCCTTCGAGCAGGCCGGTCTGGACTGGAAGAAGCACGTCCGGTTCGACGAGCGCTACCTGCGTCCGACGGAGGTCGATGCTCTCGTCGGCGACGCCAGCAAGGCCCAGGACAGGCTCGGTTGGGTGCCGAAGGTGCAGACAGACGAGCTCGCCCGGATCATGGTCGACGCCGACATCGAGGCCCTGACCCATGAGGGGAAGCCGTGGATCGACCGGCCGGTTCTCGCGGGCTGGCCGGCGACTGCGGAGAGGCCATGACCAAGGAGTTCCCGGCCGGGCCACTCGACAAGGACTCGACGTTCTACGTCGCCGGACACGGCGGCCTGGTGGGGTCGGCCATCTGGCGGAGACTCGAGCGAGAGGGGTTCACCGGCCTCGTGGGGGCTCGCTCGAGCGAGCTGGACCTGAAGGACCGGAAAGCGGTCTTCGACTTCTTCGCCGTCCACCGGCCCCGGCACGTCGTGCTGGCGGCCGCGAAGGTCGGGGGCATCCTGGCGAACGACACCTACCCGGTGGACTTCCTCTCGGAGAACCTCCGCATCCAGGTCAACGTGATGGATGCCGCGCTCGAGCACGATGTCGAGCGCTTCCTCTTCTTGGGGTCCTCGTGCATCTACCCTCGGGCGGCCCCGCGGCCGATCCCCGAGGATTCGCTGATGACCGGCCACCTCGAGCCCACGAACGACGCTTACGCGGTCGCCAAGATCGCCGGCATCTTCGGTGTCCAGGCGGTACGCCGACAGCACCGGCTGCCGTGGATCTCCGCGATGCCGACCAACCTCTATGGTCCTGGCGACAACTTCTCGACCGAGGGGTCACATCTGCTCCCGGCGTTGATCCGCCGTTACGACGCGGCGGTGCGCGACGGTCTCGACCAGGTGACCAACTGGGGCACCGGGGCTCCGCGTCGCGAGCTCATGCACGTCGACGACATGGCCGACGCGTGCCTGCACCTGCTCGAGAGCTACGACGGCCCCCAGCAGGTGAACGTGGGCACCGGCAAGGACGCGACGATCCGTGAGATAGCCGCGGTCGTGGCCGAAGTCGTCGGCTTCGAGGGTCAGACCCACTGGGACACCGGCAAGCCGGACGGGACGCCGCAGAAGCTGCTGGATGTCAGCAAGCTGGCCGCTGCCGGCTGGACGTCGACGGTCGGACTACGTGAGGGCGTCACGTCCACCGTCGAGTGGTACCGCGAGCACCGGGAAGGACTGCCCCGGGTGGCCCTGGGACAGCGCTGAGCCGTCACGCGGGCGTCACGGAGGCGTGCGTCCCACGGCGACATGGCCGGTTCCGCGGACGACCACCCCGGTCTCTGTGCCGGCGACGAAGACAGCCGACCCCTTGCGGACGCTGGTCGTGTCGGCGGTGCTGCTCACCTCGACCTCGCCGTCGAGGCAGAGCACGACCTGAGGAGCCGTGCGCAGGTCGGTGCTCTCGTCGTGGAGATGGAGCACGACCAGCTCGAACTCGGCGACCGGAGGCGTGAGCACGGTGGCATCGCGTCGGACGGCTGGGTCGAGACGGTTGGTGGCCCACAGTGGCGGCGGCATCGGCGTGAAGTTGGTGACTTCGAGCAGCTCAGGGACGTCGACATGCTTGGTGGTCAGCCCGGCGCGCAGCACGTTGTCGGAGGCGGCCATGATCTCGAGCCCGAAACCGGACGTGTAGGCGTGGATGGTGCCGGCGTCGATGAACATCGCCTCGCCTGCGGCGAGCACGACGTGGTTGAGCAACAGCGCAACCAGGACGCCAGGGTCCGAGGGGTAGCGCTCGATCAACGGGCCGGTTGCGGCGTAGACGCGCACAGACTCGCGATCGACTGCATTCGGGTCCCCCGCGGCAACCCTCCGCCGTCCCGCCGTCTTGGCATGCGAACGAATCTCGGCAGCGGTCGTGGCCGCATGGAGCTCCCGCAGCGACTTCTCCAGCGACGGCCCGCTCAGCCCGAGCAGCTCGGTGACCACCTCACGCAGCGTCTGGAACGGAGTTGCTGTTCCTTCGACGCGCTCGGCGATCACGTCGAGCCAGGACAGCTCCAGCCCACGCAGGATGGCCGCCGACTTCTCGAGGTCGCGGAAACCAGCCATCCCCTCGAAGCGGGTGAGCGCGTAGATCAGCTCCGGCTTGTGCGAGGCGTCGGGGTAGCTCCGCTCAGGTGCGTCGAGCGGGATCCCGGCCGCCTCCTGCTCGGCGTACCTGATGCGGGCCCGCTCGCTGGTGGGGTGCACCTGCAACGACAACGGTTCGGCGGCGGCGAGAAGCTTCATCAGGAACGGCAGCCGGTCGCCGAAATCGGTCCGGACGGACTTTCCGAGCATCTCCTCCGGTTGGTCGCAGATCGCCTGGGACAACGTCCGGCCGTCGGGCAGGGTCGAGGGTGCCACCGGGTGGGCACCCATCCACATCTCGGCGCAGGGGTGCCCGGCCGGGGGGTTGCCGAGCAGCTTGGGGATGTGCGTGCGAGATCCCCACGCGTAGTCACGCACGGGGTTCTCGAGCGGATGCACGGTGATCTCGACAGGTTCAGTCAGTGGAGGGCTCAGGTGCCGCTGTTGATCATGCCCGCGCCGACCGTGACCCCGGTGGCCTCGTCGATGAGGATGAACGACCCCGTCGTCCGGTTCTTGGAGTAGGGGTCGCACAGCAGTGGGACGGTCGTGCGCAGCTGCACGCGACCGATCTCGTTGAGCCCGAGCTCCTTGGTCTCCTGGTCCCGATGCAGCGTGTTGACGTCCAGGCGGTACTGGATGTCCTTGACGAGGGCCCGCCCGTTGCGCGTCGTGTGCTTGATCGCCAGCTTCTGCCGAGGATGCATCGGCTGGGTGGTCATCCAGCAGATCATCGCGTCGATGTCCTGGCTGGGCTTGGGTGCGTTCGCCGGCCGGGCGATCATGTCACCGCGGCTGACGTCGACGTCGTCCTCGAGACGGACCGTGACCGACATCGGCGGGAACGCCTCGTCGATCTCCTCGTTGAACAGGTCGATACCCGCGATCGTGCTGGTCAGGCCGCTGGGAAGTACGACGACTTCGTCGCCGGGCTTGAGCACGCCACCGGCCACGCGTCCGGCGTAGCCTCGGTAGTCATGGTGCTCGTCCGACTTCGGCCGGACGACGTACTGGACCGGGAAACGGGTGTCGACCAGGTCACGGTCGGATGCCACGTGGACGTGTTCGAGATGGTGCATGAGCAAAGGGCCGTCGTACCAGTCCATGTGCTCGGAGCGGTTGACGACGTTGTCACCCTTGAGGGCAGAGATCGGGATGATCTCCAGGTCCGGGATGTTGAGCTTGGTTGCGAACGACGTGAACTCGGCGTGGATCTGGTCGAAGACTGCCTGGTCGTAGTCGACGAGGTCCATCTTGTTCACCGCGAGCACCAGGTGCGGGACCCGAAGCAGCGACAAGAGCACCGCGTGCCGGCGGGACTGCTCGGTGAGGCCCTGTCGGGCGTCGACGAGCACCAGGCCGAGGTCGGCGGTGGAGGCGCCGGTGACCATGTTGCGGGTGTACTGCACGTGGCCCGGGGTGTCGGCGATGATGAACTTGCGCTTGGGCGTCGCGAAGTAGCGGTAGGCCACGTCGATGGTGATCCCCTGCTCGCGCTCGGAGCGCAGCCCGTCGGTCAGCAGGGAGAGGTCGGTGTAGTCGTCGCCGCGAGACCTCGAGGTCGCCTCGACGGCCGCCAGCTGGTCCTCGAAGATCCCCTTGGCGTCGAGCAGCAGCCGACCGATGAGGGTGGACTTGCCGTCGTCGACGGAGCCTGCGGTCGCGAACCGGAGCAGGTCCATCGGGGGCTTGCCCGTGGTGGACGAGTCGAGCACCGTCATCAGAAGTAGCCCTCTTTCTTGCGGTCTTCCATGGCCGAGTCGGAGAAGCGGTCGTCGCCGCGGGTCGCACCACGCTCCGTGACCCGGGCGATGGCGATCTCCTCGATGATCGCGGCGGTGGTCGACGCGGTGCTTTCCACGCAGCCGGTCTGGGTCATGTCCCCGACGGTCCGGAACCGCACAGTCAGCTCCTCGACGGTCTCGTTGCCCCTGGGCTGCACGTGCCTCGACTCCGAGAGCAGCATGCCGTCGCGGCGGATCACCCGCCGTTGGTGGGAGAGGTAGATCGAGGGAATCTCGATCTCCTCGCGGTGGACGTAGTCCCAGATGTCGAGCTCGGTCCAGTTCGAGAGCGGGAAGATCCGCATGTGCTCGCCGCCGTGGATGCGACCGTTGTAGAGCGACCACAGCTCGGGGCGTTGCATCTTGGGGTCCCACTGGCCGAACTCGTCCCGATGGGAGTAGACGCGCTCCTTGGCCCTGGCCTTCTCCTCGTCGCGACGGCCACCACCGAAGAGGGCCGTGAAGCCCTCCTCCTCGACGACGTGCAGCAGCGTGCCGATCTGCAGGCGGTTGCGCGAGGTCTTGCCGTCATCGACGACCACGCCGTCGGCGATGGCGTCGTCCACCGAGGCGATGACCATCCGCACCCCGAGCCGATTGACCCAGTTGTCGCGGGTCTCGAGCACCTCCGGGAAGTCGACCCCGGTGTCCACCTGCAGCACCGGGAACGGGATCTTCGCGGGGTAGAACGCCTTCTCGGCGAGCCGCAGCATCACGATCGAGTCCTTGCCGCCGGAGAACATCAGCGCCGGCTTCTCGAACTCGGCTGCGACCTCGCGGAAGACGTGGATCGACTCCGCCTCCAGCTCGTCGAGCTGGCTCAGGCGGTAGTCCGCATGGGTGGTGGTCATGTTCTGGGTCAGGCCTCTCTTCGGGAGCAGGCGTCATGCTACCGAGTGATCAGCTCACGAGCGATGTGGGCAGGCATTCGGTGGACCGCGTCACCCCCGGCCGCTCCGACCCGCGTGAGCGGTCTACACTCCTGCGGATGCGGCTGTCGGTGTTCGGATGCGGCTACCTCGGGGCGGTCCACGCGGCCTGTATGACCACCCTGGGCCACGAGGTCGTGGGAGTCGACGTGTTGGACGACCACATCGCCTCCTTGTCCCGAGGTGAGGCGCCGTTCTACGAACCCGGTCTGGCCGAGCTGCTCGAGGAAGCTCTGGGGTCGGGACGTCTCACCTTCACCACCGACGCCTCCGCTGCGGCCGACGCCGAGGTCCACTTCGTGTGTGTCGGCACTCCGCAGAAGCTGGGCGAGAACGGAGCGGACCTCACCCACGTCTACTCGGCCATCTCGGACCTGGCGCCGTACCTGAAGCCGGGGGACGTCGTGGTGGGCAAGTCGACCGTCCCGGTGGGAACCGCCGAGGTCCTCCTCGAGCAGGTGCGCGCGGCGCAACCTGGGGCAACGCTGCTGTGGAACCCCGAGTTCCTGCGCGAGGGCCATGCGATCAAGGACACCCTGCATCCCGATCGCTTCGTCTACGGGTTCACCCCCGACGAGCAGGGCAATCGAGCGGCCGGCACCCTCGACGAGGTCTATGCCCAGGCGCTGGCCACGGGCACCCCCCGGATCGAGACCGACCTGGCCACGGCACAGCTGGTCAAGGTCGCTGCCAACTCGTTCCTGG
Organism: Nocardioides sp.; assembly: GCA_051001655.1. GTDB lineage: Bacteria > Actinomycetota > Actinomycetes > Propionibacteriales > Nocardioidaceae > Nocardioides_B. The sequence goes on from JBPCND010000241.1 coordinate 12,740, forward strand.
CCACCAAGATCTCCTTCATCAACGCCATGGCCGAGCTGTGCGAGGTGACCGGGGCCGACGTCACCCAGCTCGCGGACGCCATCGGCCTCGACGACCGGATCGGTCGTAGGTTCCTCAACGCCGGGCTCGGGTTCGGGGGCGGCTGTCTGCCCAAGGACATCCGGGCCTTCATGGCGCGTGCGGGCGAGCTGGGTGCGGACCAGGCCCTCACGTTCCTCCGCGAGGTCGACTCCATCAACATGCGCAGGCGGGTTCGGATGGTGGACCTCGTCCGGGAGGTCTGTGGCGGCTCGATCGTGGGTCGTCGGATCGCCGTGCTCGGGGCGGCCTTCAAGCCCGACAGCGACGACGTCCGCGACTCACCGGCGCTGAGCGTCTCGGCGCAGATGCAGCTGCAGGGGGCACACGTGCGGGTGACCGACCCGCGGGCGATCGAGAACGCCCGGGCGAAGTGGCCGCAGCTGACCTTCGTCGACACCGTCCAGGCTGCCGCGATGGACGCCGAGGTGATCGTCGTGCTCACCGAATGGGCGGAGTACGTCGCCGTGGATCCAGTCGCGCTGTCCGCTCTCGTGGACACACCTCGAGTCGTCGACGGGCGCAACTGTCTGGATCGTGAGCGCTGGCGTGCGGCCGGCTGGACCTACCGCGCGCTCGGGCGCCAGTAGGCGGACCGCCACGTCAACGGTCGATGATCATGTCGAGAGTGGACGGGGCATGCGGGGCAGCCAGGTCTGGGCGACGTGGTCGACGACATGGACGCCCTCGGGAGAGACGATGCGGTGCAGGCAGTCCACGTCGCCGGGACGTCCCTCGACCAGAGCGGTGAAGACTTCGTACTCCCGCACTTTGCGGGGTGAACGGACCGGGTCGAAGGCCTCGGGCGTCGACCAGTGTGCGAACTCGTCCATGTCAAGCCACTTCAGCTCGAAGCAGAGGCCCTGCGGCATGGTCATGCGCCGGACGTTGTCGGGAAATGCGCGGATCTCCCAGTCGAAGCCCTTGATGTAGGTGTAGTCCGGTCCCTGGGGATAGATCCAAGGCTCCATGTTGCGCAGCTTGATGTCGAAGTACCCGACCTGGGGACTCTCGACGTACAACGGGTGGTGCTGAAAGGCGACGATGGTCTCCTCGGTCGCGATCTGCCAGCCCACATCGGCGACCAGGGCAGCGCCCTCCGGCGTCAGGACCATGTCCCCGTCCCACTTCATGGAGTACTGCGTCTGTGCCTGGGAGAAGGACCAGTTGTAGAAGTGGGTGAGGCTGTGCACCGAGTCACCCGGGGTTTCGAGGTGCTCAGGGCCGCACCGGCTCACGTCGAAGGGGTACTCCGTGATGTGGAGGCGTCCGGCAGCCCCCTCTCGCTCGGCGATCTGACGCGCGAGGTCGACCGTGCCGTCGGTGGACTGGTTGTCGACCAGGACGATCTGGTCGACGGCCCGCATCAGTGGCGGGAGCACCCAGGGCAGGTTCCGAGCCTCGTCCTTCAGGCGCAGCACGGCGGTGAGCCCGGGCTGCAGATGCCCGGAGGTCCAGGGCCACCGGACGTTGAAGTCCGCGCTCCCCTCCCGGTTGCGGATCAGGCCGATGCTCATGTGCTGCTCTCGAGCTCCAGGTCCCTGACCAGTGGCCGAGGGGCGGAGGGCAACCAGGTCCCGACCACATGGTCGACCACGTGAACCCCCGGCGGGGCCTCGATCCGGTGGATGCTGTCGAGACTCTCCCAGCTGCCCTCCTGCAGCCCCCTGAACACGGCGAACTCACGACGCTTGCGTCGTGTCCGTGAGCTGGTCGCGAACGCACTGGGGTCCGTCCAGTGGGCGAACTCGTCCTCATCGAGATGCTTGACCTCGACACACACTCCCGGCGGCAGGTTGTAGTTGGGCACACCCGCGGGGAACCGGAGGAACTCCCATTCGAAAGCCTTCACGTAGGCGTAGTCGGGCAGCACCGCGTGCCCGTAGTGCTCCACGTT
>JBPCND010000242.1:0-16889 GCA_051001655.1 Nocardioides sp.
GGCCTGGCCCGGACCGCCTTGTTCAACTGGGCGTTCGCGCGCCACCACGGCGGCACGTTCGTCTTCCGCATCGAGGACGCCGATGCTGCACGGGAATCCCCGGACTCCTACGACACCCTGCTCGAGGTGATGCGGTGGCTCGGCTTCGACTGGGACGAGGGGCCCGAGGTCGGCGGCGACTTCGGCCCCTACCGGCAGTCCGAGCGGTTCGCGACGTACGCCGACGTGGCGACGCGGCTGGTCGACGCCGGGCGTGCCTACCACTGCTACTGCTCCGCCGACGAGCTCGACCAACGCAACGAGAAGGCACGGGTCGAGGGACGTGCTCCCGGCTACGACGGCCACTGCCGCGCGCTCACCCCGGAGCAGGCGAGCGCCTATGCGGCGCAGGGACGCAAGCCGGTCGTCCGCTTCCGGATGCCGGACGACCCGATCACCTTCGCCGATTTGGTGCGCGGGGAGATCACCTTCCAGGCCGAGAACGTGCCTGACTACGTCCTGGTCCGCGGCAACGGTCATCCGCTCTACACGCTGGTCAACCCCGTCGACGACGCCTTGATGGAGATCACCCACGTGCTGCGCGGCGAGGACCTGTTGTCCTCGACCCCGCGCCAGATCGCGCTCCACGCCGCGCTCGCCGAGATCGGCGTCGGCAACGGCACGGTCCCGCAGTTCGGGCACCTGCCCTACGTCATGGGTCAGGGGAACAAGAAGCTCTCCAAGCGCGATCCCGAGGCAAACCTGTTGGGCTACCGCGACCGTGGCTTCCTGCCCGAGGGGCTGCTCAACTACCTCGCGCTGCTGGGCTGGGCGATCGCCGAGGACCGTGACATCTTCTCGATGGAGGAGATGGTCGCCGCCTTCCGGCTCGACCGGGTCAACCCCAACCCGGCCCGGTTCGACCTGAAGAAGGCGGAGGCGATCAACGCCACGCACCTGCGGGCGCTGAGCACCGATGACCTGACCGACCGGATGGTCCCCTTTCTCGTGGCCGCCGAGATCCTCGGTCCCGTGGTCACCGCCGAGCAGCGCAACCTCCTCGTCGCAGCGGCGCCCCTGGTCCAGGAGCGGATGATCACGCTCGACGAGTCCGTCGGGATGCTCGGCTTCCTGTTCCTCGACGAGAACGACTTCGTCCGGGACCGGACGGACGTCGAGAAGCTGCTCGACGAGGACGGTCGCAGCGTGGTCAAGGCCGCCCACGACGCCCTCGCCACCCTGTCGCAGTGGAACACCGAAGCGATCGAGGCGGCGCTGCGGCGAGCGCTCGTCGAAGAGCTCGGGCTCAAGCCACGCAACGCCTTCGGGCCGGTGCGGGTCGCCGTGACCGGCCGCCGGGTGTCCCCGCCGCTCTTCGAGTCGCTCGAGCTGCTCGGCCGGGACCGGTCGCTGACCCGGCTCGTGTCCGCGCAGGCCGTGTGAGGAGCCTGAGAAGTCGATGACCGACCAGACGCCTGAGCGCCAGGAACGACCGCGTCCGAAGGGCAGCGATCCCGCGTCGTGGCCACCGCCACCGCCGCCAGCGACGACGTACCCCGGACAGTCGGGCCTGCCCCCGGGCTACGTGCCGGGAGCGCCGCCGTACGCCGGCTTCCCGGCGTCCGCTGAGCCACCTGAGTTCCCTCCCTACCCCCATGCCGAGCCGCTGCCCTACCACCTGATGCTCAGGAACTGGACCTATGTCTGGTGGAAGCCGGTGGCGGGTCTGGGCCTGCTGCTGGTGCTGTTCCTGGCCGTCCAGTTCCTGGTCGCGGGTGCGTTCTTCGTGATCGCGGCCGTCCGGCCGGGGTCGTTCCTGGAGAACCTGGAGGGCCTCAGCGATCTGAGCACGATCACGCCGGAGTTCCTGCTGCTGCTCAACCTGTCGCTGGGCGCGATGATTCTGGCGACATGGGTGACGATCCGGGTCGTGCACCGGATGCGGCCACGTTGGCTCGCGTCGGTGGCACCGAAGATGCGGTGGCGGTTCTTCTGGGTGTGCGTCGGGCTGTCGGTGGTGGCCCTTGTGGCGCAGACCGGCATCAGCCTGGTGCTGCCCGGGAGCGAGCAGGTCGACCTCGGGGGCGGTGTCAACGACTTCACTGCGACCACCGCGGCGCTGGCCCTGATCGTGCTGTTGACGACGCCGTTCCAGGCAGCCGGCGAGGAGTACCTCTTCCGTGGGTACCTCATGCAGGCCATCGGCTCCCTGCTGGGATTCCGCTCCGACCGGTGGGTGCAGCTCATGGCGAAGTGGACGGCGCTGTTCGTGACGTCCTTCTTGTTCGCGCTGGCCCACGGCGCCCAGAACTTCCCGCTGTTCTTCGACCGCTTCATGTTCGGGATGATCGCGGGATGGTTGATCCTGCACACCGGCGGCCTCGAGGTGGGCATCGCCATGCACATCCTCAACAACTTCCTGGCCTTCGGCTTCGCGCTGACGGTGGGGGACCTCGGCGAGAGTCTCAATGTCAGTGAGATCTCCTGGTGGAACATCCCGCTGACGCTCACCCAGTCCGGTGTCTACGCCCTGCTTGTGATCATGGTGGCACGGAGGATGGGCATCCAGAACCGGACCCGACAACCGGTCGCGGAGCCCGGGCCGGAGCTCGCACCGGCGACCGTCTGAGGGACGTCGGCACCCGCACCGACGGGTCGCGGGCAGGGGCCGTTGTCGTTTGGTGGGCGCAGTCGGGACGTGTATTCTCAGCCGGGCTTCGGAAGAAGCAGATCCCATGGGGTATGGGGTAATTGGCAGCCCGACTGGTTCTGGTCCAGTTAGTCTAGGTTCGAGTCCTAGTACCCCAGCGATTTGGTCGGGATGCACCGCAGCCGCTAGAGTTTCGACCGCTTCAGGCCCCCGTTGTGTAGTGGCCTAGCACGCCGCCCTCTCAAGGCGGTAGCGCGGGTTCGAATCCCGTCGGGGGTACCCAACACCAGTCGAGTTGTCCGTCAGGACGGGCCGTCGATGCCTGTTCGAGCCCCTTCCAGGCATGTCACCGCCATGTCCGATTTCCGCTAGCACTGCGTCCCGATGCCGTGCAGTATCGACGGTATGGACATCGAGGACACCGTGGCCTGTTACCGGGCGGTGAAGAGCCGGGACCGACGGTTCGACGGCGTCTTCTACACCGGGGTCACCACGACCGGGATCTACTGCCGTCCCTCGTGCCCGGCACTCACCCCGCAGCGCCGCAATGTCGCCTTCCATCGCACGGCAGCGGCAGCACAGGCGGCCGGCTTCCGTGCCTGCAAGCGCTGCCTCCCCGACGCGACGCCCGGCTCTCCGGACTGGGACGTCGCCGCCGACCTCGCCGGTCGGGCGATGCGGCTCATCGCTGACGGGGTCGTCGAACGCGAAGGTGTCGAGGGCCTCGCCGGCCGGCTCGGCTACACCGCTCGACATCTCGGACGGCTTCTCGTCACCGAGCTCGGGGCCGGCCCCCTGGCGCTCGCGCGGGCGCGACGTGCGCAGACCGGCAGGGTGCTGATCGAGACCACCCGGATGCCCTTCGCCGATGTCGCGTTCGCCGCAGGGTTCTCCAGCATCCGGCAGTTCAACGACACGATCCGTGAGGTGTACGCCGCGTCGCCGACCGAGCTGCGTACCACCCGAAATCTCGCGACGGCGAATGCGTCCCGGGGTCACCTTGAGCTGCGGCTCGCGGTGCGGACGCCGTACGCCGCCGCCGAGATGCTCACCTTCCTCGCCGTGCATGCGGTGCCGGGGGTCGAGACCTCAGGACCGGGCTGGTTCGCGCGCACCCTCCGACTTCCACACGGTCACGGCACCGCGCGGTTGTTCCTCGACGACACGGTGGCCGACCGTCGCCACGTGCGGTGCCGGCTCGAGCTCAGCGACCTGCGCGATGTCGGGGCAGCCGTCGAGCGGTGCCGGCGGCTGCTCGACGCCGACTGCGACCCGCTCGCCGTCGAGGACGCCCTCGGCCTGGATCCGTTGCTGGCCCGGCTGGTGCGCCGACGTCCGGGCCTGCGCGTGCCCGGACATGTCGACGGCCAGGAGATCGCGGTGCGCACCGTCATCGGACAACAGGTCTCGGTGGCTGCGGCGACGACAGTCACGGCACGACTGGTCGCGTTGTACGGCGCCGTCGTCTGCGAGACGGGGGAGACCGGCGAGGTGCCGAACCGGCTCTTCCCCGAGGTCGAGGTGCTGGCCGAGGCTGACCCGGCCGGTCTGCCGATGCCACGGGCGAGGGGGCGAGCGCTCGTCGGCCTGTGTCAGGCGCTGGCGAGCGGCGACATCCCCTTGGACCGCAGCATCGACCGTGACGACGTACGAGCGCGACTCCTCGACCTCCCGGGGATCGGTCCCTGGACCGCGGACTACGTCGCCATGCGAGCACTCGGTCATCCCGACGTGTTCTTGCCGACCGACCTCGGGGTGCGCAACGCCCTCGTCGGGCTCGGGGAGCAGCCCGCGGACCTCGCCGCCCGCTCGGAGCACTGGCGGCCCTGGCGTTCCTACGCACTCATGCACCTGTGGTCCTCGCTGGCGATTCTCAGCCCCGACCGCGCACTACCCTCGACCCTGAAGGAGCCGTGAGAACCATGTGGACCACCGTCGACTCACCCGCCGGAACGCTGCGGATCGTCGCCCACCGTGACGCGGTGAGCGCCATCGAGTTCACCGCCTCGACGCCGGACGAGGCGTCGCCGCACTCGTCGGTGGCCCGCGCCGCAGCCCGATCAGCCGGCCGTCCGGTGGGAGACCGCGCCGACGGCGATCCGCTGCTGCTCGAGACGGCCCGGCAGCTGACGGCGTACTTCTCGCGCGACCTCAAGGAGTTCGACCTCCCCCTGCGGCCGGCAGGCACGCCCTTCCAGCTGCGGGTCTGGGACCAGCTGGCGGAGATCGGCTACGGATCCACGGCGTCGTACGGCGAGATCGCCAAACGTCTCGGGATGACCCACGCAGCGTCACGCGCGGTCGGTCTGGCCAACGGCCGCAACCCGATCCCGATCGTCATCCCGTGTCACCGGGTGGTGGGCGTGACCGGCACCCTGACCGGTTATGCGGGTGGCATCGAGCGCAAGCAGCTTCTCCTCGAGCTCGAGCAGGACGCACTGTTCTGAGGCGGGCGTCCCGACAGCTCGGCAGTGCGATCGCCGCACGCCCGAACCCTGCCGAGTCGGCGCGTCCGCCCGCCCGAACCGTGTCGAGTCGGCGCGTCCGCCCGCCCGCCTGCGGGTTTACAGCCGTGGCCCGGACCACCATCGCCCGTGGCCGGCACGACCGGAATGCGTTGCTAGCTCCGGGTCCGGTACGACGTGGCCTCCTGGGCCATCCGCCTGATGCTGAGCAGCACCGGCTCGAGGAGCAACGTGCCGATCACCACGAACTCTGCGGCGGTCGCCCGGTCAGACTCCGGGATGCCCCCGACCTCACGCTCCGCGATCGTCTCGGCGGCCGAGGCGTAGACGTCCAGGATCTCCTCACTCGGCCTCCGGCCCAGGTCGGCGAGGGCATCGAGCGCACGCGCCAGTGCCTCGGCATGCGGCCCGTCGACGTGGAGGGTCCACCCTCGTCGGTCGACCAGGGCTGCCACCCGGCCCCGGGCTTCCGCACTAGCCGATGTGGTCGTGGTCAAGGCGAGCCGGCTGTGCGCCGCACCGATCGCCTCGTGCCAGCTGCGCTCGGGATCGTCCACTGCCTCCAGCACGGCGCGGACCGCGTCGAGCCGGAGTCCCGCCACATCGGTCAGCGCACGGACGAGTCGGAGCCGGCGCACGTGCCCGTCGTCGTACTGCGCCTGGGTGGCTGCGGTCGGTGACCCGGCGGGCAGCAGTCCTTCGCGCAGGTAGAACTTGATCGTCGCGACGGGGAGGCCGCTGCGCACCGACAGCTCGGACATCTTCACGGGATCGATCTTGACACTGGAGACCTCAACACGCCAATAATGGGAAGTACAACTATCTAGTCAAGGGAGGCATCCATGTCCGACGAGTCGAGGTTCCTGGCGGGAGTGCTGCTGCTCGCGCTGGTGACGGTCGAGACCGGGGGGATGTACCTGATGAGGCTGGTACGCGGTCGAGCACCGGCAACCCCGTTCCAGATCAGTTTCGCCCGCGCGGGTCACGCCCACGCCGCGGTGATGCTGGTGCTCGCCCTGGTGTGTCAGCTGCTCGCGGACGAGACCGGCCAGAGCGGTCTCTGGGACTGGCTCTCCCGGTCGGGGGTGGCAGTGGCGGCACTGGTGATGCCTGCCGGCTTCTTCTTCTCCTCGGCGGGTCGCGACCGCACCGAACCGAACCGGCTCGTCGTGCTGGTGTACGCCGGAGCGCTCGTCCTGGCCGCGGGACTCATCAGCCTCGGGGTCGGGCTTCTCGTCTCCGGATGAGAGCCCTCACTCGGCGGCACGGCGGAGCGACTCGGAGAGCCGCTCGGCGGCGGCGAGCACCGCAGGTGCATGCATGCGCCCGGGCTGACGACTGAGCCGCTCGAGGGGGCCTGAGACGGAGACGGCCGCGATGATCTTGCCTGACGGTGAGCGCACCGGAGCGGACACGGAGGCCACCCCCTGCTCGCGCTCACCGATCGACTGGGCCCAGCCGCGACGCCGGATGCCCGACAACGCGGTTGCGGAGTAGGCGGCGTTCTGCAGGCCCCGGTGCATGCGCTCGGGATCCTCCCAGGCGAGCAGCACCTGCGCCGCCGAGCCGGCGCGCATGGTCAACTGTGAACCGACGGGGATCGTGTCACGCAGGCCGGAGGGACGCTCCGCTGCTGCCACGCAGACGCGGAAGTCGCCCTGCCGCCGCCACAGCTGGGCGGACTCGCCGGTGATGTCGCGGAGCCGGGCGAGCACCGGACCTGCGGCCGCGAGCAGACGGTCTTCCCCGGCGGCGGCGGAGAGCTCGACCAGGCGAGGTCCGAGGATGAAGCGACCCTGCATGTCGCGGGCCACGAGACGGTGGTGCTCGAGCGCGACCGCGAGCCGGTGCGCGGTGGGCCGAGCGAGGCCGGTGCCGGCCACCAGAGCGGCGAGCGTGGCCGGGCCGGACTCCAAGGCGGAGAGCACCAGGGCGGCTTTGTCGAGCACGCCGACTCCGCTAGAGTTGTCCATAATCTGATAATGCCGTCTCAGATGTTGGAAAGCAAGTTCGACACCGGAGTGCCCGAACCGAGCGCAGCTGGAGGTGAGTTCCATGCCTAGGACCCTTGCGGAGAAGGTCTGGGACGAGCATGTCGTCCGGAGCGCCGCGCCCGGGAAGAGCGAGCCCGACCTCCTCTACATCGACCTCCACCTGATCCACGAGGTGACCTCGCCCCAGGCGTTCGAGGGACTGCGGTCGGCCGGTCGCAGCGTACGTCGGCCCGACCTCACGCTCGCGACGGAGGACCACAACGTCCCCACGCTGGACGTCGACAAGCCGATCGCCGACCCGGTCTCGCGCATGCAGGTGGAGACTCTTCGCAGGAATGCCGAGGAGTTCGGCGTCCGGCTGCATCCCCTCGGTGACGTCGAGCAAGGCATCGTGCACGTGGTGGGTCCTCAGCTCGGCCTCTCTCAGCCCGGCATGACCATCGTCTGCGGCGACTCGCACACCTCCACGCACGGGGCCTTCGGGGCTCTCGCGTTCGGGATCGGAACCAGCGAGGTCGAGCATGTCCTGGCGACCCAGACACTCATGCAGGCCAGGCCGAAGTCGATGGCGGTCACCGTTGACGGCTCACTGCCCGGCGGGGTCACCGCCAAGGACCTGGTGCTCAGCCTGATCGCCCACACCGGCACCGGCGGCGGCCAGGGCTACATCGTGGAATACCGCGGCAGCGCCATCGCCGAGCTCTCGATGGAGGCTCGGATGACGATCTGCAACATGTCCATCGAGTGGGGCGCCAAGGCTGGGTTGATCGCTCCAGACCAGACCACGTTCGACTATCTCGAGGGTCGACCCGAGGCTCCTCAGGGCGCTGACTGGGCCGCTGCCGTCGAGCACTGGAACACCCTTGTCACCGACGACGACGCCGGCTTCGACGCGGAGATCGTGCTGGACGCGGGCACGATGGCGCCGTTCGTCACGTGGGGGACCAACCCGGGCCAGGGTGTGCCGCTTTCAGAGGGCGTGCCCGACCCAGGCGAACTCACGGACGAGGGTGACAAGGTCACAGCCCAGAAGGCTCTGGAGTACATGGGTCTGGCGGCCGGGACGCCGATGCGCGACATCGCGGTCGACACGGTCTTCGTGGGGTCGTGCACCAACGGACGCATCGAGGACCTCCGAGCGGCCGCCGAGGTGATCAGGGGTCGGCGGGTGGCGGACGGGACGCGACTGCTCGTCGTGCCGGGATCCGTGCGGGTGCGGCTGCAGGCCGAGCAGGAGGGCCTCGAAGTGGTCTTCAAGGAGGCCGGCGGCGAGTGGCGCGGTGCGGGATGCTCGATGTGCCTCGGCATGAACCCCGACCAGCTCGCGCCGGGGGAGCGCAGTGCCTCGACGTCCAACCGCAACTTCGAGGGTAGACAGGGCAAGGGCGGTCGCACCCATCTGGTCTCGCCCCTGGTGGCGGCGGCGACTGCCGTGACCGGCAGGTTGGCCTCGCCGGCCGACCTGCCCCCGCATGCCCGCCGAGCCTGACGTCTACCGAGCGGAGAAGCGCACATCATGGAGAAGCTCACCCGGCACGCAGGTACAGGTGTCCCGCTGCGACGCAGCAACGTCGACACCGACCAGATCATCCCGGCGGTCTATCTCAAACGAGTTACGCGCACAGGTTTCGAGGACGGACTCTTTGCTGCGTGGCGCAACGACCCGGAGTTCGTCACGAACCGCCCCGAGCACACCGGAGCCTCAGTGCTTGTCGCCGGACCCGACTTCGGCACCGGGTCCTCCCGCGAGCACGCCGTCTGGGCGTTGATGGACTACGGCTTCAAGGTCGTCGTCTCGAGCCGTTTCGGCGACATCTTCCGTGGCAACTCCGGCAAGGCCGGCCTCGTGGCAGCGCAGGTCACTCACGACGTCGTCGAGCAGCTCTGGAAACTGATCGAGACTGAACCGACGACCGAGATCGTCGTCGATCTTCGGGAGCGGACGATCCAGGCCGACGCCCTGACAGCGCCGTTCGAGATCGACGACTACACACGGTGGCGGTTGCTGGAGGGACTCGACGACATCGACATCACGCTCTCACACGCCGACGACATCGATGCCTACGAGGCGACGCGTTTCTCGTGGAAGCCGGCAACATTGTGACCCGACATCGTCGCGCCCCCACGTGTCACCACGTCGGCACGTGCAGTGGCCGCGCAAACACATGGAGGAAAGTTGCGTGTGGTGATTGTGGCGGCGGCCACTTTTCCCTAGCGTGCAAGGGAGAAGTCGAGCATGGGCTCGACCGACAACGTTCACGGAAGGGAAGCTAGTGAACAAGAGTCAGCTGATCGACACCCTCGCAGCCCGCTTCGAAGGCAACCGCAAGGTCGCATCGCACGCGCTCGACTCGGTGCTCGACACCATCACCCGAGAGGTCGCGAAGGGCGAGAAGGTTGCCATCACCGGCTTCGGGTCGTTCGAGAAGCGCGTCCGCGAAGCACGGTGGGTTCGCAACCCTCGCACGGGAGAACGCATCAAGGCCAAGAAGACGGCCATCCCCAAGTTCAGTGCCGGAGCCGACCTGAAGAACGTCGTGTCGGGGGCGAAGAAGCTGCCGAAGCTCGGCCTTGCCGCAGCCACCTCCGGGACCAGGAGGGGTTCTCCGGCACAGAGCTCGTCGCCTGCGAAGAAGACGACGGCAACGAAGAGCACTCCCGCCAAGAAGGCCGCAGCGAAGCGGACCACGACGGCCAGGAAGGGCACTACAGCAAAGAAGGCGCCTGCGAAGAAGACGACTGCGAAGAAGACTCCAGCCAAGAAGACGGCTGCGCAGAAGACGACGACGGCGAAGAAGACGACCACGGCGAAGAAGTCTGCGGCGAAGAGGACGACCGCCAAGAAGTCCTGAACTCGCCTCACCGCATGGTCCGGGTCCTTCAAGGGCCCGGTCCATGCGCGTGTCCAAATGCGCCCAGGGCTGCGTCCAGGGGTGGGCTCAGAGCGACAAGGTCAAGATCTGCACGCTCAGCACCTGCGGTGCCGTGTCGGGACCGGACAGTGTGACTCGGACGCGCTGACCGGGGCGGAGAAGCCGCAGGCCGGTGCCCACCAGCGCCGAGGCGTCGAAGGGCAGCTCGACACCGTCGTCACGCACGACCGATCCGCTCGCCGTCGTCGGGTCGTAGCGGAACACGGTGGCCTGCACAAGATCGAGACTAGAACAGGTCGGCCGCGACTTGAGAGGTCAGGGGGCCGATACCGAGGCGAAGCGCGGCCGCAAGGTCGGACGGGGTGTCGACATCTCGACGCAGGCTCGGCATGTCGCCGGCCTCGATCTCCCGGGCACCCCGCGCGAGGTGCACCGACCGGGAGTGCTTTCCGAAGCCGGGCCGGAACCCGTCGAGCGTCGGGGACGTCAGCAGCGTCGTACCGATCCGGTCCGCGTCCGCGACGAAGCCCATCCGGTCCGCCGGCGCATGGGTGAGCGCCGCTCCGAGGTCCTCGGGCCGAAGCGCCGGAAGGTCTGCGCACAGGGCTGCCAGGCCGAGCCTTGGAGCGCGACGGGTGAGCTCGCTGGCAGCCAGGACCAGGGTCTGGTTGAGGTCGTCGGCGGTCCCGTCGGGGAGGACGTCGGCACCGAGCGCTACCAGGTCACGGGCCAAGCGGTGGTCATCGGTGACCGCGAGGACCAGAGCGACCCGATCGGCCCGCAGTGCCGCGGCGACCGTGTCCGAGGCGAAGGCAGCCGCGAGATCGCGCCGTACTCTCTCGCCGAGCCCCCCGAGCCGGGACTTGGCGAAGGCGGGGGGCTTGACCGGCACGATCACGCCGAACGCAATGTCATGGCTCATCGGCTCGATCCTGCCAGCCGGCACGAGCTGCGCACTGCCGGCCCGCTCCGAGTAGCCTCAGGCAACGTCGAGGTCACACGGCCGGTCACAGGTTCGAGGGAGGTCGAGCGTTGGCATATCCGCGCAAGCTCCAGGAGCGTCGGGGCTGGGCGTTCGCCTTGTGCGTCGCGCTCCTGGAGCCGTTGCTCCGGGTCCTCACACGGCGACGGTGGATCGATGGTGACAAGGTGCCCGCACACGGCGGGTGCGTCGTGGCCGGCAACCACGTCTCCCATGTCGACCCGTTCACCTTTGCGCACTTCGTCTACGGCCACGGACGCGTCGTCCGGTTCCTCGCCAAGGCCGAGGTGTTCGACATCCCCGTCGCCGGACGGGTGGTACACGCGGCGGGACAGATCCGGGTCTACCGGCTCACCACCGATGCCTCCTTGGCCTTCGGTGCCGCGGTGGCTGCCGTGGAGAGTGGCTGCTGCGTCGTGGTCTATCCCGAGGGGACGATCACCCGGCAGCCCGAGCTGTGGCCGATGGTCGGGCGGACCGGCGCCGCCCGGATCGCCTTGACCGCGGGGGTCCCGGTGACCCCGGTCGCGCAGTGGGGTCCCCAGGACATCCTCCCGCCGTACTCCCGATGGCCACGGCTGGTGCCGCGGAAGACGATCGTGGTGAAGGCGGGGGATCCGGTCGATCTCGACGACCTACGCGAGCAGGAGCTGACACCGGAGGTCCTGCGTGAGGCGACCGACCGGATCATGGGTGCGATCACCCGTGAGCTCGAGGAGATCCGCGGCGAACGGGCACCCGTCGTACGGTTCGACGCGCGGGTTTCCGGCCTCCGGGAGATCGGCAACCCGAACGCGCCCGACAAGCCGCGCAGGACGCGCGAGAACGGAGATCGCTGGTGAGCACTGGATCGAAGGTCGCCGTGTTCGGCGCCGGCTCATGGGGTACGGCGTTCTCCGTCGTCCTGGCCGACGCAGGACACGACGTCAACCTGTGGGCACGCCGCGACGAGCTGTGCGCGACGATCAACGACAAGGGTGAGAACACCGACTACCTGCCGGGCATCGAGCTGCCGGAGACCGTCCGGGCAACGCATGATCCGGAGCAGGCTCTCGACGGTGCGGAGGCCGTGTTCTTCGTGCTGCCCTCGCAGACCTTCCGGTCCAATCTCGAGCAGTGGGTCGACATCATCGGGCCGGACACCTTGCTGGTGTCCATGCTGAAAGGCGTCGAGCTCGGCACTCTCAAGCGGATGAGCGCGGTGATCGGCGAGGTCACCGGTGCCGGGCCCGAGCGCATCGGAGTCGTCAGTGGTCCGAACCTGGCCAAGGAGATCGCCCGTCGCGAGCCTGCCGCGAGTGTGGTGGCATGTGCCGACGAGACAGTTGCCCAACGACTGCGTGAGTCGATGCACTCGGCAACGTTCCGTCCCTACTCCAGCACCGACGTCGTGGGGTGCGAGCTCGGCGGGGCCTACAAGAACGTGATCGCTCTGGGCGTGGGCATGGCCGTGGGCCTCGGGTTCGGAGACAACACCACGGCTTCGGTGATCACCCGCGGGTTGGCCGAGACGGCCCGCCTGGCCACTGCGTTCGACGCGGACCCCATGACGCTGATGGGTCTGGCCGGTCTGGGTGACCTGGTGGCGACGTGCTCCTCACCACTGTCGAGGAACCGGACCTTCGGGGAGAAGCTCGGCCAGGGCATGACCACGGCCGAGATCGCCGCGTCGACCCGGCAGGTTGCCGAGGGGGTGAAGTCATGCGCGTCGCTGCTGGAGCTCGCGCGTCGCGTCGACGTCTACGCTCCGATCGTGGAGCACGTGCATGCCGTCGTCGAGGGAGAGCTGGCTGCCTCGGACATGTTGACCCGCCTCATCTCACGCGACACCAAACCCGAGCGCGACTAGGCCGCCAGGCAAGCGCACAGCAGACAGGCGCGCCGATACACTCCGAACGTGGTCGAAGCCGGTGCCGAGAGCTCAGGACGGTGTCTGTGCGGCCAGATCAGCTATGTCGTACGGGGACCACTGCGTGACGTGCTCATCTGCCACTGCGGCGACTGCCGACGCTGGCACGGTCACACCGCCGCCATGACGTCCGCGAGACGCCGCGACGTCCTCGTCAACGAGCCGGAATCAGTGCGGTGGTTCATGATTCCCGGGAACGGTCCCCGCCCCCGGCGAGGATTCTGCCCGACGTGCGGGTCGAGCCTGTTCTGGGACGCGCCCGAGCGACTGACGATCGGTATCAGTGCCGGGAGCCTGGACCAGCCCACGGGACTGCACTCCGCGGGACACGTCTATGTGGCGCAGGCGGCCGACTACGAGCTGTTGGTCGATGACGGCCTGCCGCACCGTGCCGCTGCTGCCTCTTCGGACGCTGCTGTCGCGCCAAGCTGATGTGCCGGCCCGGAACCCGCGGCTAGGGGCCGCCCAGGGCCGCGGACCCCGACGTCGCCTTCGGTGGTGGCTCGCCGGTCAGGTCGTCGAGGGCCCCGGCGAGGTCGTCCCACAGGTCCTCGACGTCCTCGATCCCCACCGACATCCGCACCAGCGCATCGGGGATGGTCACCGGCTCGGACTTCCACCGCCGGCGCCGCTCGAAGGTGGACTCCACTCCGCCCAGACTGGTCGCGTGCACCCACAGGCTCGTCTTCCGGGTCAACAGGTCCGCAGCCAGGACGCCCTGAGCCAGCACGATCGAGACGATCGCCCCGAAGCCGGGGTAGCGGACCTCGCCGACAGCAGGGTGGTCGCCGAGCCGGCGGACGAGCTCCTGTGCATTTCCCTCGGCGCGGTCGAGCCGGACGTGGAGGGTCCGCAGACCACGCAGGGCCAGCCATGCCTCGAACGTCCCCGGCACGGCGCCGGTCAGCTCTCGACGCTTACGCAGCACGTCGTAGAGCTCGTCGTCCTTCGTGGCCAGCGCCCCGAGCAGCGCGTCGCTGTGGCCGGAGATGAACTTGGTGGCCGAGTGCACCACCAGGTCTGCACCGAGTGCGAGTGGCTGCTGGAGCAGGGGCGTGGCGAAGGTGTTGTCGACGACGACGTACGCCCCTGCCGCGTGGCCAGAGGCGATGATCGGAGCGAGGTCGGCCACCTCGAGCGCCGGGTTGGTCGGCGACTCCAACCAGACGAGTGCGGCGTCGACGCAGGCCGACACGACGGCACCGGTGTCCTCGATGTCGAGGAGCTCCACGACGATCCGACCCCGCGCCTCGAGATCGGCGAGCTGCATCACGCTCCCGTTGTAGGCGTGCCGGGGTGCGACCACCTTGCGACCCTGGCCGACCAGGTCCAGCACGGTCGCGACAGCTGCAAGGCCGGTGGAGAAGGCGAGGCAACGACCTCCCTCCAGGGCGCCGAGCGCGTCCTCGAAGGCAGTCCAGGTCGGGTTGCCGTAGCGGCCGTACTCGACGTCGCCACCGGCGACGTACGTCGATGCCATCGTCAACGGCACGTTCAGCGGGCTGTCAGGGTCATGTGGTGGACGACCGGCCGTCACGGCGATCGTGCCAGGGCGGCGAGGGGTCGTCGGCGGGGTTTCCTGCGGGAGACGGGGGTCGCGGGGCATGGCCACCACACTACGAGGCAGAGCCGGTGTGGGCAGCCGGTGCCGCTAGGGTCGGGTAACCATGGCCACTCGGAAACCGCGCATCGCCGTCGTCTTCGGCGGGAGATCCGATGAGCACGCGATCTCCTGTGCGACCGCAGGCAGCGTGCTCCGGGCGATCGACACCGACCGTTACGACGTGATCCCGGTGGGCATCACCCACGACGGACGGTGGGTCCTGGAGTCCGGCGACGCATCCAGGCTCGCGATCACGTCAGCGCGCAAGCTCCCGGAGGTCGACGATGGCGGCGCCACTGTGTCCTTGGCCAACGCCGAGGCGACCAGCGAGCTGCTGGTGCACGAGCCCGGCTCGGTC
The DNA here is from genome assembly GCA_051001655.1 of Nocardioides sp. Classification (GTDB taxonomy): domain Bacteria; phylum Actinomycetota; class Actinomycetes; order Propionibacteriales; family Nocardioidaceae; genus Nocardioides_B. The sequence goes on from JBPCND010000242.1 coordinate 14,814, forward strand.
CCGAGGACCCTGGGCGAGGTGGATATCGTCTTTCCCGTGCTGCATGGGCCCTGGGGCGAGGACGGCACCATCCAGGGTCTGCTCGAGATGGCGGGAGTCAGGTACGTCGGTGCCGGAGTCCTCGCCTCGGCGGTGGGCATGGACAAGCACTACATGAAGATCGTCTTCCAGGCCCAGGGATTGCCGGTGTTGCCCTACACGGTGATCACGCCACGACTGTGGGAGGTCGACCGGCCCGCATGCGAGGAGTCGGTGAGCTCTTTGGGCTACCCGGTGTTCGTGAAGCCCTGCCGGGGCGGCTCCAGCATCGGCATCACCAAGGTGCACGACTCTTCCCGGCTGGACGCTGCCGTCGAGGAAGCGCGTCTGCACGATCCCAAGGTCTTGGTGGAGAGCGCCGCGGAGGGTGGCCAGGAGGTCGAGTGCGGAGTGATCCAGGGGTTCGGCACCAACCCACCGGACACCAGCGTCGTCGCCGCGATCCGCATCACCGGCGATCACGAGTTCTACGACTTCGCCGCCAAGTACCTCCCTGAGGAGAACACTGAGCTGACCGTCCCGGCCGATCTCTCCGAGGCGGTCTCGGAGCGGGTGCGCGAGATGTCTGCGCTGGCGTTCGACGCGTTGGGCTGCGAAGGGCTGGCTCGGGTCGACTTCTTCCTGATGCCCGACGATCGCCTTGTCATCAACGAGATCAACACGATGCCGGGCTTCACCCCGTCGTCGATGTTCCCGCGGATGTGGGCCGCGACCGGACTGGATTATCCGGCCCTGGTTGACCGCCTCATCCAGCTGGCTCTGCAGCGCGACACCGGCCTGCGCTGAGCAGTCACAGGCAGGGGTCGTCCTGCTGCGAGCTCGCCGTGATCGCCGGCGCAAGGTCGACCATCGTGGCCGCAGGCGGGAAGTAGTCGGCGGGGATCCGCACCTCGCTCGTCGGCTCACGGTCGACCGTGGTCATCAGCACGTCGGTGGCCTGACCCGTGATCTGGTTCTCCGGGATGAACCAGCCCACGCCGTCGGTGACCTGGCAAGCCGAGAGCTCGTCGAAGCCCGCGGGTGTGCCCACGCCGCAACGCAGGACGATCGCAGGGTCGCCCCAGGCGGCGCCGTACGCCTCCTCGGGCTCGATGTCGCGACGTTCCTGCTCACTCACAGAAGGCGGCAGGGCATCGACGAGGCGTCGACACGCCGATGCGTCGACACGGCGCACCTCCGGGGGGTCGACCTCCACCGGTCCGGTCGAACAGCCGGCCGTGGTCAGGCCCAGACACAGGCCGAGACAGAGGACGACGCCCGCGTTCGGGAGAACGGGGCGCCGTCGCACCATGGGGGTCGAGGGCAGTCTCGTCAGATGTGCACGACCGGGCAGGTGAGCGTGCGGGTGATTCCGGAGATGCTCTGCACCCGTGCCACGACCAGCTTGCCGAGCTCGTCGACGTTGCGGGCCTCTGCTCGGACGATCACGTCGTAGGGACCGGTGACGTCCTCAGCCAGGGTGACACCCTTGAGGTCCGCGATCTCGGAGGCAACCTCGGCTGCCTTGCCGACGTCGGTCTGGATCAAGATGTAGGCCTGAACCACCATGATGCACTCCTGGGGGCTTGACGGGGACACGGTCTCGGGCGCCAACCTACCGTGCGGGGAGTCCGGCTCGGAACACGGTCCGGCCATCGGATTCAATGGCCGACATGGCCCCGTCCAGGATCAGCCCAACGATCGGTCCGACCACCACGCTCGCCGAAATCGGTGAGTTCGCCCTGATCCGAGCCCTCACGCAGAGGTTCCCGCAGGGTCCCGACGTGCTCGTCGGTCCGGGCGACGACGCGGCGCTGGTCGCGGTGCCTGACGGCCGGGTGGTGGTGTCGACCGACCTCTGCGTGGACACCAGGCACTTCCGCCGGGACTGGGCCACTGCGCAGGACATCGGCCATCGGGTGGCGGCGCAGAACCTCTCCGACATCAACGCAATGGGTGGCCGTGCGAGCGCCCTGACGGTCGGACTCGCCGCTCCGTCCGACCTTTCGGCCCAGTGGGCGCTCGACCTCGCCGACGGGATCGCCGAGGAGGCGGGAC
>JBPCND010000243.1:0-14881 GCA_051001655.1 Nocardioides sp.
GTGCGCCAGCGTCTCGTGCACGACCAGCTGTCGCACCAGCCGGCGGTAGTCCGGGCCGGAGACGAGGCCTTTCCTGAGTCGCCGGTTCACCTTGCGGATCAAGACTGTCTCGGCCGTGCCGAGGGAGACGTTCTCCCGCGTGCTCTCCCGCGGAGCCCACATCGGGTCGATGCCGAACGCCGTGCAGTAGCGCTGCCACAGCTCGTCCCGGGGCGCTCCCGGTTGCGGGACAGTCACCACGTGGATCCGCTCGGGCGGCAACCCCGATCCCCATCGGGTCAGCACGTCCGGAAGGCCCTGTGCCTTCCAGAACCACATGCTCGACTTCTTTCGGTCCGCCGACTGGACCTGGGTGAGGAACTTCGCGAACGACCGGCGACGCCGGTGTTTGATGCCCTCCTGCCACTCGGCGGGGATCTGCCGGGCGATGTCGCGCGCGGAGTAGACGAGATGCACTTCGCTGTCGTCGAGCGAGTTCAGCCTCTGCATGGCGCGCTTGACCTGCTTGGACCGGGCCCCGGCCAGGATCTCGTGGGAGACGATGACGGTGCCGTCGAGGCGGCGTACCCGGTCCATCAGCTTGTCCCACTCACCGCGCGCACCCTCACGCTGTCCGCCCCAGGACACGTCGACCAGGTCGAGTGCGGCGCGGAACTGGCTGGCGTGCAGGCCGAGCGGGTAGTGCACCCCGTGCTGCGCGAGGTCGCCGCGGTTGGCCGCGAGTCGATCCTGGAGGTACGTCGTCCCCGTCTTCGGCGCCCCGATGTGGAGATACACGCGACGAGTCATGCCGGCGATTCTGCCCTATCCGCCCAGGGCCCTGACGACGCGGGAGGGGCTCGGCCGACCGAGCTGCTCGGCCATCCAGAGGCTCGTCGCGACCAGCCGCTCGAGGTCGACGCCGTGCTCGACACCGAGGCCGTCGAGCATCCAGACCAGGTCCTCGGTGGCCAGGTTGCCGGTGGCGCTCTCGGCGTAGGGACAGCCGCCGAGGCCACCGGCCGAGGCGTCGAAGGTGCTCACGCCGTGGCGCAACGCGGCGTGGGTGTTGGCCAGTGCCTGTCCGTAGGTGTCGTGGGCGTGCAGGGCGAGTACGTCGTCGCCGACACCCGCCGCGTTGAACGCATCGAGCAACGTCGTCACGTGGCCGGGCGTGCCGACGCCGATGGTGTCGCCGAGCGACAGCTGCGTTGCACCGAGGTCGAGCAGCCGGGTGCCGACCGCGACCACCTGGTCGACCGATACCTCACCCTCCCAGGGGTCCCCGAAGCACATCGACACATAGGCCCGAACGGTGACGCCGGCGGCGCGGGCACGCAGCACCGTCGGCTCGAACATCGCGAACTGTTCCTCGAGGCTCCGGTTGAGGTTCCGCCGGGCGAAGGTGTCCGTGGCGCTGCCGAAGACCGCGATGTGTCGCATCCCCCTCTCCAGCGCCCGGTCGAGCCCGCGCTCGTTGGGGACCAGCACGGGCAGGTCGCGGGTGGAGTCGCCGAGGTCCTCACGCAGAAGGTCCAGAAGCTCGCCGGCGTCGGCAAGCTGTGGCACCCACCTCGGATGCACGAAGCTGGTGGCTTCCACGACCGGCAGCCCGGCGTCCAGAAGCCGCTGGACGAACTCGGCCTTCACCTCGACCGGCACGGCCGTCTGCTCGTTCTGGAGGCCGTCGCGGGGCCCGACCTCATAGATGGTCACGCGCGCCGGCAAGGACGGGTCCGGAACCACCTGAGGCGACCTCATCGCTCCTGCGCATCCTCATCTGTGGGCTCGACGACGAACAGCGTCGCACCGAAGGCAACCTGTTCCCTGGCGACTGCGTCGACCGTGCGTACCGTCCCCGCGACCGGCGCTTTGAGCGACAGCTCCATCTTCATCGCCTCCATCACCCCGAGCACCTCACCCTCCGTGACCTTCTGGCCCACCTCGACGCCGACCGAGAGGACCGTTCCAGGCATCGGTGCGACGACCGTCCCGTCGGAGGTCGCACTGGCTGTCCCCGGTCCGAATGCGTCCGGTCGTGCGAAGGAGAAGGTGTGTCCCAGATGCGCGACGTCGACAGCGTGCGCGTCGATGCGTACGGCCGCCTCGTAGACCTGGTCGTCGATCTCGAGCCGGAGCACGCCTGCCTCCGAAGCGATCGGATGCACCCGCCAGGTCCGCTCGCCGTCCCCGGTGGTCAGGCTTGCTCCGATGACCGATCCGTCCCCGGTGGTCGAGCTAGTCGAGACCTCCTCGGCCCCCACGGCGAGGACGACCAGGACGTCGCCGACCGAGAGCTCGACCGGAGTCCGTGCGGACGGGCCTCCGAGCCGCCACCCGTCGGCCGTGCCGAAGGGTCCGGCGTCCTGCACCTGCGCGCGAGCCAGCGCCCAGGCGCCCAGCACCATCGCGGTCTGCTGACCCTGCGGTCGGATGGCGTCCGGGTGCGTGTCGAGCCAGGCCGTGTCGACCTCGTTGTCGCGGAACTCTGCGGAGTCGGCAAGCGCGCGGAGGAAGCCGAGGTTGGTGGTCAGCCCGAGGATCGCGGTGTCGTCGAGGGCGGCGACCAGTGCCCGTCGCGCCGCCTCCCGGGTCGCCCCGTGCACGATCACCTTGCCGAGCATCGGGTCGTACGACGTACTGACCTCCTGTCCCGACTCCAGTGCCGCGTCGATCCTCGCCCGACCGGACCAGCGGACCGACTCGGCCACCCCTGCCTGGGGAAGGAAGCCGTTGAACGCGTCCTCGGCATAGACCCGGGCCTCGAAGGCGTGTCCGGTGCAGCTGAGGTCGTCCTGGGTGAACGGCAGGGGCTCACCGGCCGCGATCCGGAGCTGGAGCTGCACGAGGTCCAGACCGGTCACCAGCTCAGTCACCGGGTGCTCGACCTGCAAGCGGGTGTTCATCTCGAGGAAGAACGCCTCCTCGTGACCGGGCTCGCCGGAGACCAGGAACTCCACGGTGCCGGCGTTGACGTAGCCGACCTCACGAGCCAGCGCGACCGACGACTCGTGCAGCAGCCGCCGGACTGCCTCGGGGATGGTCGGCGCGGGGGCCTCCTCGATCACTTTCTGGTGCCGGCGTTGCGCGGAGCAGTCCCGCTCGAAGAGATGGACGACGTTGCCGTGGCTGTCGGCGAGGATCTGCACCTCGACGTGCCGGCCGTGCTCGACGTACCTCTCGACGAGCAGGGTGTCGTCGCCGAACGCGCTCATCGCCTCCCGCCGGGCGGACGCCATCGCGGCGTCCAGTTCGGCGGGGTCCCGGACGATCCGCATCCCCTTGCCCCCACCGCCCGCCGCCGCCTTCACGAGCACCGGAAACCCCGATTCGTCTGCGGTATATGGGGAGTTTTGCGAAGGCGAGTCGCAGACGAATCGGGGGAGGACGGGGACGCCGGCGGCGATGGCGACCTCACGCGCGACGTCCTTGCGGCCCATCCGGTCCATCACCTCGGCCGAGGGGCCGACGAAGGTCAGTCCGGCCTCCACGACGGCGCGCGCGAAGGCCGCCCGCTCGGACAGGAAACCGTAGCCCGGATGGATCGCGTCGGCACCGGTGGTGCGTGCGGCTTCGAGGATCGCCTCGATGCTCAGGTAGGACTCGCTGGCCGGCGTGGGCCCGAGGCGTACGGCGGCGTCGGCCGCCCGCACATGGGGGGCCGTCCGGTCCGCGTCGGAGTAGACCGCGACGGTCCGCAGGCCCAGCGCATGTGCGGCCCGGATCACCCGCAGAGCGACCTCGCCGCGGTTGGCGATCAGCAGCGTGGAGAGGGTCATCTGCTCACATCCGGAAGACGCCGTAGGACGGCTCGGGGACCGGGGCGTGCACAGCCGCTGCGAGACCCGTGCCGAGGACGCGGCGGGTGTCGACCGGGTCGATGACGCCGTCGTCCCACAGCCGCGCTGTGGAGTAGTACGGCGAGCCCTGGTGCTCGTACTGGTCCCGGATCGGCGCCTTGAACGACTCCTCCTCCTCGGCGGACCATGCCTCGCCACGCAGCTCGAGGCCGTCGCGCCGGACGGTCGCGAGGACGGCCGCCGCCTGCTCCCCGCCCATCACCGAGATCCGTGCGTTGGGCCACATCCACAGGAAGCGCGGGTCGTACGCACGGCCGCACATGCCGTAGTTGCCCGCGCCGAACGAGCCGCCGATGACGACCGTGAACTTCGGCACCACCGAGCAGGCCACGGCCGTGACGAGCTTGGCGCCGTCGCGGGCGATGCCGCCGGCTTCGTACTCCCGGCCGACCATGAAGCCGGTGATGTTCTGCAGGAAGACGAGCGGCACGCCTCTCTGGTTGCACAGCTCGATGAAGTGCGCACCTTTGAGGCTCGACTCCGAGAACAGGATGCCGTTGTTCGCCACGACACCGACCGGGTATCCCCAGATCCGGGCGAAGCCGCAGACCAGGGTCTCGCCGTAGAGCTGCTTGAACTCGTGGAAACGGCTGCCGTCCACGACCCTGCGGATCACCTCGCGCACGTCGTACGGCGTCCGCGAGTCCGTCGGCACGACGTCGTAGAGGCCGGCGGGGTCTTCCAGCGGATCCTCAGCCTCGACCGGGCCGGTGGTCGAGCGTGTCGAGACCCGCTCGAACGTGCCGACGATCGAGCGGACGATCGCGAGCGCATGGGCGTCGTCGTCGGCAAGGTGGTCCACGACGCCGGACCTGCGGGCGTGCACGTCGCCGCCACCGAGGTCCTCGGCCGTGACGACCTCGCCGGTCGCCGCCTTCACCAGTGGCGGTCCACCGAGGAAGATCGTGCCCTGCTCCTTGACGATCACGGTCTCGTCGGACATCGCCGGGACGTAGGCTCCGCCGGCGGTGCAGGACCCCATCACAGCGGCCACCTGCGGGATGCCTTGCGCCGAGAGGTTGGCCTGGTTGAAGAAGATCCGGCCGAAATGCTCACGGTCGGGGAACACCTCGTCCTGCATCGGCAGGAAGGCACCGCCGGAGTCGACGAGGTAGAGGCAAGGCAACCGGTTCGCCCGCGCCACCTCCTGTGCCCGCAGGTGCTTCTTCACCGTCACGGGGTAGTAGGTGCCCCCCTTCACGGTGGCGTCGTTCGCGACGACCACGCACTCCCGGCCGGCGACCCGTCCGAGCCCCGTGACGATCCCGGCCGACGGAACGGCGTCGTCGTACATCCCCGTCGCGGCAAGGGGGCTCAGCTCGAGGAACGGGCTGCCGGGATCGAGCAGTCGGTCGACGCGGTCGCGTGCGAGCAGCTTGCCGCGGTCGAGGTGCTTGCGGCGGGCGGCCTCCGACCCGCCTTCCCGGGCAATCGCGAGCCGCTCGTGCAGCTCCTCGACGAGCTCCTTCATCGGTTCGGGCACGAGTCCACCCTTTCATGACGTCCGCGGCTCATGACTGGCACCGTTCACGTCAGGCGGATCACCTCAGGCGAGTCGCCCGCGGGCCAGCCCGATCAGCCGGTCGAGCACACGCTCGCCGTCCACGCGGAGCCCGTTGTGCTCGAGCTCGTTGGTCACCCAGGTGCGCATCGTGGGGACGAGTCGTGCGGTCTCCTCCGAGAACGCCCTGTCCACGTAGGCATCCTCGGCGTAGACGGCTGCGGAACAGGGCACGTCGACCCCGCGCAGGACGTCCGCGTCGTACAACCGCGGCCACTCGTGCGTCGCCAGGATCTCCGCCGCAGCGGCCAGTGGCGTGAGCTCGCTGTCGTCCTCGAAGGTCCACGGGTGGACGTGCTCGCCGGTGAACAGGGTCCGGTCTGCGACGAAGTCGTCGGGCATCGTCCGCTGGGCCGACCACCGGGTGGCGTGGCCGTCGGCGTAGCAGGCCTCGTGGATCACTGCGTAGAGCGGGTTGCGGCCCTGGAAGGGCATCAACGCCGCCAGGTCGGGGGCGAACGCCGGAGACGTGAGGTCACGCTCCAGCAGGTAGTGCAGGTGCGCCGCTCCGTCGCTCATCCCGAGCCCGTTCCCGATCTGGCGGAACCGACGGGCGGTCACGGTGTCCCCGTTCGACAGCGTGAGCTCGCCCGCGTCGCACTGCTCGAGCAGGCGCTCGACCCGGGTGCGGTCGTCGGGGTAGGCCGCGTAGTAACGGCGGTTGCGCTCGCGCATGGCGGCGTACGTCGCGGAGTAGACCTCGTCGATGTGCCGACCCACCGGCGGGACGCCTCCGGTGAAGAAGACCTCACGCAGGCTCTGGGGAGCGTGACTCAGATAGGTCAGGGCGCAGAAGCCGCCGAACGACTGACCCAGCACGCTCCACCGGTCCACGCCGAGGCCGGCGCGGACCACTTCACAGTCGGCGACGATCGAGTCGGCCCGGAAGTGCATGAGGTGGTCGGCCTGTGCTCGGGGAGACAGCCCGGGGAGTACGCCGACCGGGCTGGACCGACCGGTGCCGCGCTGGTCGACCATCAGCACCCGGTAGTCCCGCAGCGCCCGGTCCAGCCATACCGGGCTCGTCGGCAGCCGCGTCGGCCGCGGTGCCTCGTGGCCGGGTCCGCCCTGGAGGAAGACCAGAATGGGTCGGTTGCGACCCTCGGGGTCGGCGACCTCGCGAGCGAACACGGTGATGGTTTCCCCGTCGGGAAGGGCGTGGTCGAGCGGCACGGCGAACTCATGCTCGACGAGGACCAGGCCGGGTGCGCGGACGGTGACGGCGCCGAGGTGGGTGCGCCGAACGTCCATCCGGGAAGTCTGCCACTGACGCGGGCGTCGTCGGTCCCCCTCCATCAGGAGACCTCAGTCCAACACCCGACCGGTGCCATCCTCGTCGACCTCGACCGTCAACGCGCGATCTCCGGCCCGGAGGCCGGCGACCCGTGTCCGCCCGAGCGCCCACGGCTGCGCCGGCGCAACGGTCACCGCGCCGTCGGGCAGGGCCGCCGACAACCCCGTGACAGAGCTGATCAAGGACACCGCGGCCACGGCGGCCCAGGCCTGCGGCCGGCACGCTGCCGGATAGGGGACCGGCGTGGGGTGCTCGCTGCGTGCGTCGCCTGCGAACAGCTCGGGGGGTCGCCCCTCGAAGGCATGCAGGGCGGCCAGCAGAGCCTCCGCAACGGGCGCAACCTCGGTCCGTCGCTCAGCTGCGAGACCGGCCAGACTGATCGCGGTGTCATGGGGCCAGACCGACCCCACGTGGTAGCCGGTGGGTGAATAGCCTGCGGCGTCCTGCGACATCGTCCGGATGCCGAACCCGGAGAGCATGTCGGGAGCAACGAGCCGACGGGCAACGGCATCGACCTCGGCGGGGTCGAGCAGGCCGGTGCCGAGCAGGTGCCCGACGTTGCTGGTCAGGGACACCACCGGCCGTTTGTCGCCGTCGAGAGCGATTGCGGGGAAGGGCCCGACGGCGTCCTCCACCCAGAACCAGCGACGGAACTGCGCACGCAGCCCAGTGGCCCACTCCCGCCACCGGTCGGTGCCGGCGACCCCGAAGTGCTCCAGTAGGTCCGCCCCCCGGAGCGCTGCGGAGTAGGCGTACCCCTGCACCTCACAGAGCGCGACCGGGGCATGTGCCAGGGAGCCGTCGATACGACGTACGGAGTCCCCTGAGTCCTTCCAGCCCTGGTTGGACAGACCGTGACCGGACTCGTCGACGTACTCCAGCAAGTGGTCGCCGTCAGCGTCGCCGAACTCCACCTGCCAGGTGAGTGCTCGCTCGAGCGCCGGGAGCAAGGGCTCGACCTGGTCGGGGGACAGACCCCACCGCCAGGCATCGTGCAGGGTGAGGACCCACAGCGGGGTGGCGTCGATCGTGCCGTAGTACACCGGAGGCACGGCGCGGTGCACGCCGTCGCGCCCACCCAAGGAGAACCCGGTCCCGCGAACTTCATGCAGGATCTTGCCGGGCTGCTCGGCGGTGTCGATGTTGACTCTCTCGCCTTGTTGGCGGGCGAGCACCCGCAGTGTGGAACCGGCGAGGTCCGTCGTCACGGGCAGCAGCATGCGGGCTGCCCACAGGCTGTCGCGTCCGAAGAGGGTGAGGAACCAGGGGGCGCCGGCGCCGATGAACTCCTCCTCACGCGCGTCGCTGGGCGCCAGCCTCAGCAGCCGAAGATCGGCCAGAGCCCGATCCACCACCGGTGCCAGGCGTCGATCGGCGCTGTCGATCTCGAGGCATCCCCAGGTCGCCGGAAAGACCGGGGACGTCACGACGGCGTCCTCGTCCTCGACGGTGACCAGCAGGTGACGCGTGACTGACCCGCCGGGCGGAACGTCCATCCGCCACGTCATGAGTACGGCGTCCTCGACCAGCACCGACCGGGCGCCGTGGGCACGGACGATCCCGCGGAATCCGCCTCGGGACCAGGTCACCGTCGGGCCGCCCACGCCCTCAGGCGCCACCGGGTGGGTCCGGACGCCCGCCTTGATGGCATCCAGGGGCGCGAGATCTCCCGCGACCCGGAGCGTGACCACGCACGCGAACGGTTCGGCGGCGGTTGAGGAGACGGTCACCTCTTCGCGCATGAGACCGGGCTCCACCTCCCGTCTACGGGTCACCCTCACGGTGGGGTCTGCACCCTCGTCGCCGAGCGCCCGGGGCACGCCCACGAAGACGTGGGCGTAGCCTCCGTCGTCATGGTGGGTCAGCGGCACAGGCTCGTGACCGCCGACGGTGAGTCGTAGCTCGCTCAGCAGGCGTCGGTCACCGTGCAGGACGCCCTCCACGCCGCCCGGGCGGACCTGCCCGTCAGCGCCGGACCACACCTGGGTGGGCGCGGCGAGGACCAGCACCAGGTCGTGCAGCCAGGGCTGAGCAGCAGACTCCATCATCAGATTTTTCGCTCTCCTCCACCCTGACCCCGTGACAACCTGGTGTGATCAAGGCTACATTTTGAGCGCTCAAAGGTTTGAGCGCTCAAAAGGCTAGTGCCGAGGGCCTCACCCAGTCCAGGACCGGCGAAGGGAGGATTGCGGATGACGTCGGAATCGGTGACGTTGGACTCCGTGGCCGCCCTTGCCGGGGTCTCCCGGCAGACGGTCTCCAACGCGTTGCACCATCCGGCGAGACTGGCCCCTCGGACCCGCGACAAGGTCCTCCGTGCCGTGCGCGACTCCGGATACCGACCGTCACTGCCGGCCCGTCAGCTCGCCACCCGTCGCGCTCATGCTGTGGCGGTCCGGGCCGACCGCCAGCAGGACGGGATCTCGGGTCTGGTTCTCGACACGTTCTTCCACGGTCTCGCCGAGGCCGGTTATCGCAGCGGCTTGCGGGTGGTGTTGTACCCCCAGCAGTCCGACGAGCCGGCCGAGCTGGCGCTCATCGAGGAGCTGCTGCACACCCGCGCCGCAGACGCGCTGGTCCTCACCGCCACGAGCGCGGCCGACCAGCGCCCGGCCCATCTGTCCCGAAGAGGGTTGTTGTTCTGCGCCTTCGGTCGACCCTGGGGCCACGACGCAGCTCCCCACGACTGGGTGGATGTCGACGGCGCGCACGGCACCGGACTCGCGGTTCAGCATCTGCTCGACCGCGGTCACCGCCGGATCGCTTTCCTCGGCTGGCCCGACGAGGACGGGACCGACGCTGACCGGCGGCGAGGCTGGATGGAGGGACTCGACCGCGCCGAGGTGGCCGGTCCTCGGCTCGAGACGAAGACTCTCAACGACGCTTCCGCCGCCGAGGCTGCGGCTCGTGCGCTGCTCGACCGGGCCGACCCCCCGGACGCGTTCGTCTGCGCGAGCGACACCTTGGCGCTGGGCGCTCACCGCGCCTCGGTCGCCTCGGCCGGCTCGTCCCGGTCATACGGGGACCCCGCCGTCGTGGGTTTCGATGCGACACCCGTGGCGGCAGCCCTCGGTTTCGCCAGCGTGGTCCAGCCGATCGAGGAAGCCGCCCACACCTGCCTCGCCCTCCTCCTGTCCCGCCTCGGCGGCGACGACCGTGACACCCGGGGAGTGCTGCTCCAGCCCACACTCAGGGTGCCTACCTGACCTGACCTGAGCCCGACCGAGAAGTCCCCCAAGAGAGAGAGTGCATGATGACCATTCCCCCATCCCGGCGTACCAGACCCGTGCGAGCGGCAGTCGCCGCTCTCGCCCTCGGCTCCGTCGGCTTGCTCACGGCCTGTGGCGGCGGCGGCTTCGAGGAGGACAGCGGCGACGACGCCAGCGGTCCGACCGGCGGCGACGGCGCGGCCGACCTGCAGATCCTCATTGCGTCGAGCGGCGACGCTGAGACGGAGTCCGTGACCACCGCGGCAGAGGCCTGGGCGGAGGAGTCAGGGAACACAGTCAAGGTGATCGTCGCCCAGGACATCGGACAGCAGCTCTCCCAGGGTTTCGCCGGTGGCAAACCGCCCGACGTCTTCTACGTCGATGCGAGTGTCTTCGCCGACTACGCCGCCAACGACAATCTCTACCCCTATGCCGAGCAGGTCGAGGACGTCAGCGACTTCTACCCCAACCTGTTGAAGACGTTCACCTTGGAGGGTACGCAGTACTGCGTCCCCAAGGACTTCTCGACGCTCGCGTTGCAGATCAACACCAATGCCTGGAAGGAGGCGGGCCTGACCGACGACGACATCCCGACCACCTGGGAGGAGCTGGCCGAGGTCGCGGACACGCTGACAACCAAGGACCAGGCGGGTCTGGCCATCGGCGTCGGTCGTGACCGGGTCGGCGCCTTCCTGGTGCAGAGCGGTGGTTATTGGGTCGACAGCGAGAGCGGCGACGTGACCGCCACCACCGAGAGCAACGTGGAGGCGTTGGAGTACGTCCAGGGGCTGCTCGCCGACGGCTCCGCCGTTCTGCCTCCCGAGGTCGACGCCGGTTGGGGTGGCGAGGCGTTCGGCACCGAAAGCGCAGCCATGACCATCGAGGGCAACTGGATGCGAGGAGCCATGTCGGCCGACTATCCCGACCTCGACTACACCGTCGCCGAGCTTCCCGAGGGGCCGGCCGGCAAGGGCACGCTGCTGTTCACCCAATGCTGGGGTATCGCCTCCGAGTCGCCCGACCAGGCAGCGGCCGTCGAGCTGGTCGACTACCTCACCCAGCCCGAGGAGCAGCTCAAGTTCGCCGAGGCCTTCGGTGTGATGCCCAGCCGCCAGAGCGCAGAAGAGGACTACGTCTCACAGTTTCCCGACGACGCCCCCTTCATCGCCGGTGGGGAGTACGGCCAGGGCCCGGTGAACCTTCCTGGCATGGGCCCGGCGCTTGCGGACCTCGACTCGCAGCTCGAGCAGCTGGAGAAGGCTGACCCGGAGGAGCTGCTCGATTCGTTCCAGACCAACGCCGAGTCGGCACTGAAGCAGTGAGACCCGTCTGGCCGGGGACAACCGCCCGGCCGGACGTGCAGCACACCAGGAGGATCCATGAGTCGAACGAGTCCCCCGGCCGACCAGGTCGCGCGGCAGCCACCGGATCGACCTGTACGTCGTGGGACAGCCGGACGCCGCGGGAGCAGCGCAAGCAGCCGCAACGTGGCCGGATGGCTCTTCGTCACACCGACTCTGCTGGTGCTCGGCGTCTTCCTCGTCGTCCCGATCCTGATGGCGTTGTGGGTGTCGTTCAGCAACTGGTCCGGCCGGGGCAGCCCCTTCTCGTCCGCGGTGGGCTTCGTCGGGCTCGACAACTACACACAGCTGCTCACCGAGCCGGGGCTCACGCGGCAGGACTTCATGACCTCACTGCGGAACAACTTCTACTATGTGATCTTGGTGGTGCCGGCCCAGACGGCGCTTGCCCTGTTCCTCGCCGTAGTGCTCAACCAGCAGCTGCTGAAGGCTCGCGGCTTCTTCCGGACCGCGTTCTACTTCCCCTCGGTGGTCAGCTCGGTGGCGATCAGCCTCGTGTTCCTCTTTCTCTTCACCGGGACCGGTGCGGTCAACACGCTGCTCGGGTTCGTCGGCATCGATGGTCCTACCTGGCTGGCCGACGCCAGGGGACTGCTGCACCTGCTCGGCGACACCGTGGGGTTCTGGGACTCCACGGCGCCTCCGGAGTCGCTCGCCGGGACCTCGATGCTCGGACTGTCGCTGTGGGACTGGTTGTCCGGTCCGAGCGTCGCCCTGTCGGTCATCATCATGCTCGTGGTCTGGACCACGACGGGCACGTTCCTGCTGATGTTCCTCGCTGCACTTCAGGACGTCCCGGTGGAGGTAGAGGAGGCAGCGCTCGTCGACGGCGCCAACCGGTGGCAGTCGTTCCGGAACGTCACGCTGCCTCATCTGAGGCCGACCCTCCTGCTCGTGCTCACCCTCGGGCTCATCGGCACCTGGCAGGTGTTCGACCAGGTGTACGTCATGAGTCAGGGGGGCCCGGGTAAGACGACCCTGACGCCGGCGTACCTGTCCTACTTCTACGCCTTCGACAACCAGCAATGGGGAGTGGCTGCCGCGATGGCCTTCGTGCTCTTCCTGATCATCTTCGTCCTGACGTCCGTTCAGCGGTGGCTGTTCCGGGACAAGGACGCGATCGCCGATCGTCGAGCGCTGCGACGACAACGCCGCGCCCAGAACCGGGCACCGGTCGAGCGGGGTGCCACATGACCGTCGCGCAGACTACCGCCACCCGCGCTTCGCGTCGCCAGGCTCCCGCTCAGCATCGACAGGGCTTGAGCAACCGGACCGCGCTCACGCTGTTCCTCGGCTATGCCGTGCTGGTGGCCTTCGCCTTCATCTACCTCTACCCCTTCTTCATCCAGATCACGACGTCCTTCAAGACCAACACCGATGCCGTCAACAACCCTCTGACCCTGCTGGCCGACCCGTTCACGACTCGCGCGTTCGACCGGCTGTTCGCGACGAGCTTCCCGCTGTGGTTCGGCAACTCGATCTTGGTCACCGTCTTCGTGACCGCCGGCCGGGTGTTCTTCAACTCGCTCGCCGGCTATGCGCTCGCGCGGATCAAGTTCCGAGGGCGGGACGCCGTCTTCACGGCGATCCTCGCGGTGCTGGCCGTCCCAGGCGTCATCCTGCTCATTCCCAAGTTCCTGGTCCTGAACTCGCTGCAGATGTACGACACCTACCCCGCACTGATCGTGCCGCTGCTCGTGGACGCGGCAGGGGTGTTCATCATGAAGCAGTTCTTCGAGTCCATTCCGGTCTCGGTCGAAGAGGCCGCTCGCATCGACGGGGCCGGCACCTTCCGGATCTTCTGGTCGATCGTGCTCCCGATGGCCCGCCCCGCACTCATCACCATCACCATCCTTTCCTTCCAAGGATCGTGGAACGAGCTACCCCACTTCATCGTCGCCGCCCAGGATCCGGATCTGAACACCTTGACCAAGGGCGTCGCCACGTTGACCAGCGGCCAGCTGGGGTCCGGTCAGCAGTTTCCGCTCACGATGGCGGCTGCCCTGCTGATGACCATTCCGGTCGCCCTGGTCTTCATCTTCTTCCAGCGGTACTTCGTGCGCGGCGGCACCGCCGGCGCCGAGAAGGGATGACCGAGTCCGCTCCGGGCGTTCAACAGCCAGCACTGGAGAGGCTCTACGAGGACCAGGCCGGGTGCGCGGACGGTGACCGCACCGAGGTGGGTGATCGCCTCAGTCTGCCCGACCGGCGGGATCGGCCCCACCGACGGGACCAGCCCCACCGACCCGGTCGAGCACGTCCTGCAGCGCGGCCAGCACGAGGAGAGCCGCGTCGGGACGGGCGTTGTGGCCCATCAGGCCGATCCGCCATACGGTGCTCGCGAGCTCCCCTGCCCCGCCGCCGATCTCGATGCCGTGCCGCTCGAGGAGCAGCGTGCGGACCGCCGCGGAGTCGACACCGTCCGGCACCCTGACCGTGGTGAGCTGAGGGAGCCGGTGACCCTCCTGCGCGAACAGCTCCAGCCCCATCGCCTCCAGACCGGCCTGCAGCATCCGGCCGGCCTCCTCGTGGCGCACCCAGACGCTTTCGAGCCCCTCGCCGAGGATCCGGATGAGACCCGCGTGCAGGCTGAGCACCATCGCGGTCGGTGCGGTGTGGTGATAGGTCCGCCCACCGGAACCTCCCGTGCGGCCGGCATCGCCGACGTATCCGCCGAGCAGGCCGAGGTCGAGGTACCACGACCGCGGCCTCTCGATGCGGCGCTCGAACGCGCGGTCGTTGATCGTGAACGGCGCCAGGCCCGGCGCCACGCCCAAGCACTTCTGCGTGCCGGCGTAGCCGATGTCGATGCCCCAGTCGTCGGCACGCAGCTCGATGCCGCCGATCGAGGTGACCGCGTCGCTGAGCAGGAGCGCGTCACCCTTACCTGCACCCAGCGCTGCTATGTCGGAGCGGACACCGGTGGACGTCTCGGCATGCACGGCGGCAATCACCTTCGGGCTCGGGTGCGCCGACAGGACACGATCGGGGTCGACCGCCGTACCCCACCTGTGCTCGACGGGCACGACCTCGGCGCCGCAGCGGGCCGCGACGTCGCACATCCGCCGGCCGAACAGGCCGTTGACCGCGACGACCACCACGTCCCCCTCCCCGACGGTGTTCACGAAGGCAGCCTCCATGCCTGCCGAGCCGGTCGCGGAGAGCGGGATCGTTCGCTGGCTGTCGGTGCCCCAGACCGTGCGGAGCATGTCGCAGGTCTCGTCCATGATCCGCAGGAACTCCGGGTCGAGGTGACCCAGCAACGGCCGGCCGAGCGCGGAGGTGGCCTCCGGGTAGGGGTTGGCCGGACCGGGCCCGAACAGCTTTCGCTCGAGGATGGGTCGAGGAGTGTCGGCCATACGGTCGAACCTACAGAACCACGCTTCTGCTGGTGGTCCTTGGGTTTCCGGATCGTCGAGAAGGGAACGAGACACTCGTGCAGACACGCGAGATCGGAAACGACCATGTGGGCCGCGTCCGGGTTGGGTCGATCGGGCTCGGCCTGATGACCTTCGACCAGTCCGGCGCCCAGCCACGAAACCAGCTTGCCGACACGGTGCGTGCCGCCATCGATGCAGGCATCACCCTGTTCGACACCGCGGACGCCTACGGACCGG
>JBPCND010000244.1:0-3175 GCA_051001655.1 Nocardioides sp.
GCGTGGTCCCGGTAGAGGTTGAGGAAGTCCATGGACTGGAGGAGGACGTAGCTGAACTCGGTGTAGCTGATCCCCGCCTCGAGCCGGGTTCTCACCACCTCACGCGCCAACATCCGGTTGACCGGGAAGTGCTTGCCGATGTCGCGAAGAAAGTCGATCGTCGACAGGCTCGCGGTCCAGTCGTAGTTGTTCACCATCGTCGCGGCGTTGGCGCCGTCGAATGACAGGAACGGCTCGATCTGGCCGCGGACGCGCTCGACCCACTGCTTGACGACGTCGAGGGAGTTGAGCGTGCGCTCCCCGGACTCCCATGGGTCTCCGATCATCCCGGTGGCCCCACCCACCAGGGCGTAGGGAATGTGCCCGGCCTCCTGCAGCCTGCGGGCGGTCAGCACTTGGACGAGATGACCCATGTGGAGGCTGGGAGCAGTGGGATCGAAGCCGACGTAGAACTTGACCGGACCCTTCGTGAGCGCCGTACGCAGCGCGTCGAGGTCCGTCGAGTGCGCGATCAGACCGCGCCACTCGAGGTCGTCGAGCAGGTTCGGGTCGGTGGTCATGCCGGTACCTTTCCAGGGGGAGTCTCACCGAAGGCGAGCGGTTGACGGGTGACCAGGTACGTCGCCCAGTTCATCTTCGTCACGGTCCCGTCCGGGCCGCGCGTCACGCGCAGCAGCTCGCCCCTCTCGCGGCCCTGTGTGGTCCGGTAGAGGTCCTCCCGCACCTTCTCGAAGACCGAGGACGGTTTGTGCTCGGGAAGGCCCTGTGCACGCGCCTCCAGCCGCCCCTGCTTGACGGTGAACACAAACGGCGAGCCCTCGGAGTACCAGAGCCCGACGATCCCGGCGAGCTCGTCGGGGACCTTGGTTCCGGGCCGCCACGCCTCCTGCTCGACCGGGTCCTTGTCGATCACGTGGTCGGCCAGCTGCATGGCGAAGAGCGCAGGATCGGGTGCGGAAGTCGAGTTCATCAGCACCACAGCACCGGTCCCGGACTCACGGTTGGTGAACAGCCCGGTGATGTGCCCGGGCATGCCGCCGGTGTGGCCGACGTACGTCCGGTCACCGGATCGCAGGAGCATGAAGCCGAGGCCGAACGCGCCGGCCCACCGCTCGCGGTCGATCATGATCTGCGGCTCGCACATCTCCTCGAGGGTGTCCGGCGCGAGCACCTCGGCCACCGGTCTCGCGACGAAAGTCGACCATCTCGCCATGTCCTCGGCGGTGCTGGCGAGTCCACCGCACGCAGCGAGCGCCTTGAGGTCGAGGACCGGCTCGGGGACCGGTACGTCGGACCACGGCGGGACGTAGTAGCCCGCGACCGCGCTGCCGCTCGGGCCGACCGTCGTACGACGCATCTCCAACGGCTCGAGGATGCGAGCGTGCAGGGAGTCGAACCACTCGCGCCCGTCGATGCGTGCCACGACCTCGCCCAGTAAGGAGAACACGAGGTTCGAGTAGTGCCACAGGTGATGCGGTACGTGCACCCGCTCCGCGTCGTTGAACCCCTGCACGAGCTGCTTGCGGTCGGGGCTCGTGAGCGTCTCCCACACGTCGCCCACTGGCTCCCGCTGGATGCCCGTCACGTGGGCCAGTGCCTGACGGACCGTCACTCCCGCGTGAGTGACCTCCGGGATGTGCACGTCCAGGGTGTCGTCGAGTGAGAGCTTGCCCTCATCGCGCAGCTGCATCACCAGCACGGCGGTGAACGTCTTGGTGTTTGACGCGACGAGGAACTGGTCGTCATCGGAAGGCACGACCTGCGGCACGCTCACGTCGGCGGCGCCGATGCCCTCGTGCCAGACCAACCTTCCGTCGCGGACGACGCCGGCGTAGAGACCGGGGACCCTGCCTTTCGCCTGCTTCTCCAAGGCGATCCGGTGCAGGGCGCGGACGGTGGACTCGTGCAGCTCGGCCATGTCCGGACCCTACCCAGCCTCGGGCGGCGTGCGGGTCGACAGGTGCTGCCGGGCTGCGGCGTCCATCGGTCCGGACCGCTCGAGCAGCCGCTCGGCGATGCGGCCACGCTGAGCAGGGGTCTTGTTGCCGCCGTACTTCATCTTGCCGCGGACGGCCTGCACCTGCAGCCGGATCCCACGGATCCCCGGGAGCTGGCGCCGGTCGCTCTCGACCTCGACCGAGGGCGTGGCCCGGGCGGAGTCGGCCGGCTCGAAGTGCGCCAGCTGCGCGGCCAGGATCTCGGCCTTGGCCGCCGGGTCGTCGACGATCTCGGCCGTGCAGAGCAGCTGAACAGCGGTGTAGTACGACGTCGGCACACCCAGCGTCGGGTCCTGCCCGTCGTCGGCGTTCCACTCCGCCTCGACGTAGACGTAGTCGGTACTGAGGCTGAGCACGACGTGCGGGTCTGCCTCGAGCGCACGCCACACCGGGTTCGGCCGGGCCAGGTGGAGCAGGACCCGGTCGGCACCGTCGTACAAGAAGTGCGTCGGGACGACGACCGGGTAGCCGTCGACGTGGCCGGCCGTCACCAGCTGGCCGAAGTCGACGCGGCTCAGCACCTCGCGCCACTCCGCGCTGGTCGTCTCGTCCCAGGGATGGATGAGCATGGGCCCAGTCTCCCCCTCATGGGCTGACGGCGCGCGGGCTGCGACGGTACGCCGACACCGTGGGGTCACCCGACAGCCAGAACCGCCACAGCACGTCAGCCGCGTGGCTGACCCCGACCCGCGGGCCGACCGACACCTGTCCCGAGCGGCCGGCAGCGTCGTCGAGGATCAGCCGTTCGGTCAGGTCGAGTCCGTTGCAGCTGCGGTCCAACCCGACGCAACAGGCCAGGTTGGCCGGACCGCGCGCCAGTCGCAGGTCGTCGACCGGGGCGCCGCGACGGCGCCTAGCCACCTCGATCCCTTCGACGACCTCACCGGCGCGGACCAGCACTGCCGAGGCCCGGCCGTCAGGACCCGTCACCACATTGGCGCACCAGTGCATGCCGTAGCTGAAGTAGACGTAGAGTCGGCCGGGTGGCCCGAACATCACCTCGGTGCGAGGGGTCCTCCCACGGTATGCGTGGGAGGCGGGGTCCTCAGGTCCGTCGTACGCCTCGACCTCCGTGAGGCGGACCGCGACGCCGCCATGTCGGAGCACTGCTCCCAACAACCTGGGGGCGACCTCTTGGACGGGACCGCGCAGTGCCTCAGGCCAGCCGGGCACGATGC
>JBPCND010000245.1:0-6146 GCA_051001655.1 Nocardioides sp.
GGGTCGGTGACGGTGGCCTGCAACCGGTCACGGATCATCGTGAACTCACGGTCGGCGAGCTCGAGCAGGCCGGCGGCCAGGGTGAAGCGCCGGTCGAGGTCCGGCACGTGCTCCTCGGGGATCGTCCCCTTGTATCTGATGGCGTGCTCGAACTCGGCCCAGGCGTGCTGGAGGACGGTGCGCACCTGGACCTGGGCGCGACGTTCGCGCAATGAGTCGTACGACGCAGCCATGCGCGCCGCGTCGGGCGCGACCAACAGGTGCCTACTGGCGTAGCCGAACCGCCCTTCACTCGCCGTCTCCTGGCCCATGTCCCGGTCGTCGAGCACGGTCAGCTGGTCCCCCAGCAGGTCGGCGACGGCCGCGACATCACTGTGCAGATAGGTGATGACCCGAAGGCCGATCTGGTCGGTGATCTCCGCGAGCGGATCCGAGAAGAGCGGCGTCCCGCCGAGACTACGGTCGGCCTTGGCAGCGAACGACGCCACGCTCTTCGTACGCCACGTCACGCTGAGGTAGTTGATTCCCGCGTCGTCGAGCAGCGTGGTCACGAGCGCCACGAATCCCTCGGTGGCCACGCGAAGCAGCGGCTGCATCTCGGCGTAGGTCTGCACCGCGAGACGGACAGGGGTCTCGACAGGCTCGACCACCGGGGTCTCGACAGGCTCGACCACCCGCGGCGCCCGCGGAGACGGTCGGTGTCCGTCCGGCAGCGTGGGCGTGACGATGTAGCCGGTGCGGAGGTCTCCATAGGTGGTGGTCTGCTCCGGGAGCCGATGGGTGAAGACGGCGACGTAGGCACACACCACGGCGTCCACCTGGTCCTCCACCCGGCGCAGGTCGCTCTTGCGCTCGGCGGACGCGACCTGGGCGCTCAGTGCCCGCCATCCTTCGTGGCCACGCAGATACAAAGGGAGCTCGGCCACCTCCAGCCCCTCGAGCAGGTCCATCAGGTGCAGCAGCTCGGAGCGGAGCAGGGAGACCTGTCGGCCCGGCTTCTGCTTGTACTTCAGGGTCCTGCCCAGCCGGAACAACGCCACCGTGGCCGCGTGTGGGTAGACCTCGATCGCCCGGCGACGAGAGTGGGAGGACGGATCCATGTCGAGGTCCAACAGGCCCGTCAGCCGTGCTGCTCGGGGCACCTGGTTGAACTCCGGCTTGCCGGTGTTGACCGGATGGGCGCCGGCGTCGAAGCGCGCGAAGTCCCGGTTCAGTGCCGCCTCGCCGGGCCGGTTTCCGGTGGCGTTCACGACCACCAGCGGGGCGTCGATCGCGACCAGGCAGTCGCCGTCGACGTACGGCTCCAACACGGCGATGATCGCCTCGTCCGTCCGCTGAGTCGACACGTGCAGCAGGTGTCCTTCGGCATCCAGGACGGCCAGACCGGTGGGTGACTTCCCGCCCCAGGCGAGGTCCAGGCCGACGAAGTGCATGCACCCACCCTGCCGTGCCCTGGGGCTTCACGCACGTCGTCGGCGCTGCCACACTGACCGGAAGCGCGGAAGGAGGCTGTGATGGCTCATCGGTTCGTGGACATCGACGACTACGCCAGGACCTTTTCCGACGAGGTCCGGACCCGCCTCGAGCAGGTCCGGCAGACGATCCACCAGGCGGTTCCTGGGGCCGGTGAGAAGATCAGCTACCAGATCCCGACGATCACTCTGAACGGCAGTTCGCTGGTGCACTTCGCCGGCTGGAAGCACCACGTCAGTCTCTACCGGTGCCCGAGGGCGACGACACCCTGACGCATGACCTCTCGCCCTACCTATCGGGCAAGTCGACCGTGCGGCTACCCCACGATGCGCCGATCCCTTCGGATCTCGTGGCACGAGTCGCGTCCGCCGTCGTCGACCAGCGAGACCAGCGAGACGACGCCCTGGAGTGACCGCGCGCAGCTGGGTGGCGGTTCAACGGTGCAGGAAAGGCAACCGAATCGGCCTGGCGTGCGTCAGAGCAGGTAGACGGGTCGCACGCGACGCCACGGGGCGCCGCCGCGCGGCCCGTCTCGTCATGCCCGTGCGAGGTCGTCCGAGCCGATGACCGCGGCGCCCACCGCGTGCTCGCGGACACCGACCAGCAGCCAGGTGAGGGCGGCCGACGTCAGCGCGGCCCCCAGCAGGTGCACCGCGACGAGAGCGACCGGCAGGTCGAGGGAGTACTGCACGAAGCCGACCGTGCCCTGACCGACCTCGACGGCCAGCAAGAGTACGGCGGCCCGCCGAGCGCGCCGCGGAGCGTCCACTGCCCGCAGGGCCAGCGCCACCGCGAGCGTCAGCCCCAACAGCAGGAACACCACGTCGGTGTGCAGCTGGCTCAGCACCCGCGGGTCGAGGCCGTTGCGGGGGGAGTCGACGTCGCCAGCATGCGGGCCGCTGCCGGTGACCACGGTGCCGACGTACAACACCAGCCACCCGACCCCGAACGTGACCTGCACAAGCCGCACCAGACCCATGGCGACGAGTGATCGGGCCGGCCCGTCGCCCTCGTCGATACGGCGCAGCAGCGTCACCGCCACACCGATCATTGCCAGCGACACGAGCAGGTGGAAGGCGACGATCCACGGGTTCAGGTCGGTCAGGACGGTGACCCCGCCGACCAGCGCCTGTGCCGGCACTCCGAGGCCCAGGACGAACGCCAGCCGGGTCAGCGCCGGTCTGCCGTGCTTCCACGCCACCACCAAGGTGGCGACCGCGACGGCCGCGAGGAGGAAGGTGGCCATGCGGTTGCCGAACTCGATGGCGCCGTGCACACCGAGCTCACGATGGGGGACGAACGACCCCTCGGTGCACCGCGGCCAGGTGGGGCAGCCCAGACCCGAGCCGGTCAGCCTGACCACCCCGCCGGTGACGACGATGAGAACGTTCACCACCAGCGAGGCGACCGCAGCCGGCCGGATCCACCGCTCCGTCCACTTCTGATTCCGGTCCGGTGGCCGGGGCGGCTGCGGCACGGTCACTCCCACCGGAACGTCCTGCTGGCGAGGAACGTGCCGGCGGCGGCCCAGCCGGTGAGGATCAGGACCTGGCCGAGCGGAAAGACCCCCAGGAGCAACGCATCGCGCATCCCGTCGCCCAGTGCCCCTGAAGGCAGCCAGGGAAGGGCTGCTCCCCAGGGACCGTACGTCGTCGATGGGAGGACCACCGCTCCCCCGACCATCAGCAGCAGGTACACGAGGTTGGCGGCGGCCAGAGTCGCCTCGGCCCGTAGCGTCCCGGCCAGGAACAGGCCCCAGGCGGCGAACGCGGAGGTGCCGGCCAGGGCGACGATCACCGTGCCCGCCACAGCGGCCACGGACAGCGCCGGCCGCCACCCGAGCAGGAGTCCGGCGCCGCCGAGGACCACCAGCTGCAGCAGCTCGACGAGCAGAACGGCGCCGACCTTGCCCGCGAGGAGTCCCGAGCGGGGGAGGGGCGAGGAGCCGAGTCGCTTCAGGACGCCGTACCTCCGCTCGAAGCCGGTCGTGATCGCCAACGACGTGAAGCTCGTCGACATCACCGCCAGCGC
Source organism: Nocardioides sp. (assembly GCA_051001655.1). Classification (GTDB taxonomy): domain Bacteria; phylum Actinomycetota; class Actinomycetes; order Propionibacteriales; family Nocardioidaceae; genus Nocardioides_B. The sequence goes on from JBPCND010000245.1 coordinate 3,505, forward strand.
GACCACCCCGGGGGTGCGCAGGTCGACGGGTCGGTCCGAAAGTGCGACGTCGAATCGGCTGGCGGCCAGGAGTCCGCCGCCCAGGACCATGAGGGGGATGATGAGAGCGATGAGCAGCTGCTCGCCGTTGCGAAGCAGCAGTCGGGTCTCCATCCTGGCGTGCGACCTGACCATGCGGCCCAGTGGCGCGGCGCCGGGCCGTGGGGCGAAGGTGCCGTTCACGAGGCCAGCTCCCGCCCGGTGATCTGCAGGAAGACGTCCTCGAGGGTGCGCTGGCCCAACGACAGCGACTCCGGCAGCACGCCGTTGCTCTCGCACCACGCCGACACGATCGCCAGGGTGCCGGCGTCGGCCGGGCCGGTGATCAGCAGGCTGTGCGCATTGACCGGGCGGACGTCGGTCGCCTCGCCGAGGGCCAGCCGCAGGGAGTCAGGGGAGTCGGGCGGGAACGGCTCGGTGACGACGAGCCGGATCGTGCTGTGGCCGGTGCCGCGGGTCAGCTCGAAGGGGCTACCGGTCGCGATCAGCCGGCCGTGGTCGATGACGTGCACCGTGTCCGCCAGCTGCTCGGCCTCGTCGATGTAGTGGGTGGTCAGCACGATCGTCACGCCGTCGGAACGCATCTCATGCAGCAGTGCCCAGGTGTCGCGTCGCGCCTGAGGGTCCATCCCGGCGGTCGGCTCGTCGACGAAGACCAGCTCGGGTCGTCCGACCACGGCCATGGCCAGGCCCAGTCGCTGCTGCTCTCCGCCGGAGAGCCGTCGGTATGGCGTCCGGCCGCACTTCCCGAGGCCGAGCCGGTCGACGACCATCGAGACGTCGAGGGGGTGGGCGTGCAGGGACGCGACGTGCGCGAGCATCTCGACCGCGTGCACGCCCGACCACGCTCCGCCGCCCTGGAGCATGACGCCGATCCGCGGGAGCAGGTCGCGGCGCTGTTTCTGCGGGTCGAGCCCGAGGACCTGGACGGTTCCGCCCTGGGGCTTGCGATAGCCCTCACAGGTCTCCAGAGTGGTGGTCTTGCCGGCACCGTTGGGACCCAGGATCGCAGTGACCGAGCCCCGGGTCACTTCGAGGGACAGGCCGTCAACCGCCACGGTGTCGCCGTAGCGCATCCGCAGACCGTCCACGACAACGGCCGGGCCGGCGTGGCCGGTCGGGCCGGTCGGGCGGGCACTGGTCACCGGGTCAGTCTAGGAAGGCAACCCGGCGTCACGGGCGGCGGGAGCGTCGTCGTAGCGGGGTAGTTCTCCGGCGCAGGGTGCCGGTGATCCACCCGCCTGGCCCTCGTTCGGCCGAGACGGGTCGGGTAAGGGTTGCCTTATTTGAAAGCACCTGGCTATTTACGTCACAATGGTGTTGTGGAATTCGACGGCAGTGCCGGCTCTCCGGCCGATGAGGCGCCCACGCGCGAGCGAGTGGCCCGGTCGATCCTCGAGTTGGGCCCGAGCACGACCGCTGCGCTCGCGGTGCGGCTCGACCTGACCCCTGCCGCCGTACGCCGCCATCTCGACCACCTCAGCGACGACGGCGCGGTCGAGGCGCGTGAAGCTCGCGTCCTTGGCACCCGTGGCCGCGGTCGGCCTGCCAAGGTGTTCGCGCTGACCGAGGTCGGCCGGGACCGGTTCGACCAGCAGTACGACGACCTGGCTGTCGAGGCCTTGAGGTTCTTGGCCGAGACCGGTGGCGACGACGCGGTCATGGAGTTCGCCCGGCGCCGCGTGGTGGGTCTGGAGGTCCGCTTCCGGGAGATCGTCGAGGAGGATCCGGATGCGGAGCCCTCCGTTGCGCTCGCCGAGGCGCTCACGCAGGGCGGCTACGCCGCCTCGGTCCGGGAGAGCCCGGTCGGCCAGCAGCTGTGCCAGCAGCACTGCCCCGTCTCGCACGTCGCGCACGAGTTCCCCCAGCTCTGCGAGGCGGAGACCGAGGTGTTCAGCCGGCTACTCGGCCGGCACGTCCAGCGTCTGGCGACCATCGCCCACGGCGACGGGGTCTGCACCACCTGCATCCCTGCTGTCCACGCACCAGGCGTGGGTCCCGTCCGTCTGACCGCCCGCCCGAGCACCCGCTCCACGCACCCCACCCAGTCCGCACCGCACCCGAACCCCGAGAGGCTGACAAAGCGATGACCACGATCGAGCAGATGAACCCCGAGCTCGAAGGCCTGGGCCGCTACCAGTTCGGCTGGTCCGACAGCGACGATGCCGGCTCGACGGCGCAGCGAGGACTCAACGAGGCCGTCGTCCGCGACATCTCGTCGAAGAAGAACGAGCCCGCCTGGATGCTGGACCTGCGCCTCAAGGGCCTCAAGCTGTTCGGGCGCAAGCCGATGCCGTCATGGGGCGCCGAGCTGGGCGGCATCGACTTCGACAACATCAAGTACTTCGTCCGCTCGACGGAGAAGCAGGCGGCGACCTGGGACGAGCTCCCCGAGGACATCAGGAACACCTACGACCGGCTCGGCATCCCTAAGGCGGAGAAGCAGCGCCTCGTCTTCGGTGTCGCCGCGCAGTACGAGTCCGAGGTCGTCTACCACGCGATCCGAGAGGACCTCGAGGAGCAGGGCGTCATCTTCGTCGACACCGACACGGCACTGCGCGAGCACGAGGATCTCCTCAAGGAGTACTTCGGCACGATCATCC
>JBPCND010000246.1:0-22148 GCA_051001655.1 Nocardioides sp.
CGGAGGTGGTGCGCGCGCTGGCGGAGCTCGAGCTCCGCGACGCCGGTCTCACCCCGCCACGCATACGCGCTGGATGACAACGCGACCTGACCCCGACATCAGGGCTGACAGTGACCCGAGGTGGGTAGGTTGCCTGCATGGCCCGGACCACCAAGAAGGCACGTCAGCAGCTGATCGTCGACACCTTGGAAGAGGCGTTCGCCGATCTCATGACCGCCGATCCCCGCGCCTTCCGGGGGAAGTTCCGCAAGATGGCGTCGGACCCGTTCGCGTTCTACCGGGGGTCGGCCTGCCTTTTCTATGCCGATGTCACCAAAGTCAAGGACGCCTGGGCTGATGACCGCACGAGCCGGGTCTGGATCCACGGTGACCTGCACGTGGAGAACTTCGGCAGCTACATGAACTCAGACGGCCGGCTGGTCTTCGACGTGAACGACTTCGACGAGGCTTACGTCGGCCACTTCTCCTGGGACCTACGCCGCTTCGTGGGCAGCCTGGCGCTGATGGGATGGCAGAAGGCCCTGCCGGAGGATGCCATCCGTTCCTTGGTCGGGGCGTACCTTCGTGCCTACCTCAGCCAGGTCAACCACTATGCGACCGTGGACGACGACAGCGACGACTTCGCGTTGCACCTCGGTAACACCGACGGTCCGGTCCACGCCGTGCTCGTCAAGGCCCGGTTGACGAGCCGGGTGGCGATGCTCGACTCGATGACCCGGTTCGAGGAGCACGCGCGGGTCTTCAAGGAGGACAGCTCGATCAGGCGGCTCGGTCAGCCCGAACGCCGCAAGGTCGAGCGTGCGTTCGCGGCCTATCTCGAGACAATCCCGGAAGACAAACGGTTCGACCGTGAGCTGTTTTACGAAGTGCGCGACGTCGTGGGGAAGTCGGGATTCGGCATCGGCAGCGCCGGTATGCCTGCCTACAACGTCCTCGTCGAGGGCTACAGCCAGTCCCTGGACAACGATGTCGTTCTGTCGATGAAGCAGGCGAGCGTCCCCGCCGTCAGCCGGTTCGTCGACTCCTCGACGGTCGACACGTACTTCCACAACGAGGGTCACCGCACGGTGGTCAGCCAGCGAGCGCTGCAGGTGCACACCGACCCCCTGCTCGGTCACACCAGCCTGGACGGCGTGGGCTACGTCGTCTCGGAGATCTCCCCCTACGAGTCGGACCTGGACTGGGACCTGATCGCGGAGCCGGACGAGATGGCCGGGGTGGTGAAGGCGCTCGGACAGGCCACCGCCAAGGTGCACTGCGCATCGGACGAGGACAGTGACCAGGATCTGGTGACCTTCCAGACCGAGGAGGCCATCCGCACGGTGCTCGAGGGCCGGCGCAAGGAGTTCGTCGCGGACCTCACCGACTTCGCGATCGACTACGCCATGACTGTCAGGCACGACCACGCCCTGTTCGTCGACGCCTTTCGTGAGGGGCGGATCGGCGGTGTCAGCGCCACCTGAGCCGGGTGTGGCAGCCTGACCGGCATGCCGGACGACACGCTGTGGCGGATTCCTGCGTTGCGTGAACTTCGGGGCCGCGTGCGCGACGACGAAAACGTCGGAGGGCTCGTGCTCACCGGATCCCACGCCCGCGGACTCGCAGGCGTCTGGTCAGACGTCGATGTGTACGTCGTCGTCCGGGAACGAGCCGGGTGGGAGACCACTCGCTCGGAGCAGATCGACCTCCCGGTCCTGAGCATGGCCGACCTCGCCGACGTACCGGTCGACCCCACCCAGTGGTGGGTCCGCTACTCCTTCGTCGACGCGCATGTGCTGCTGGACCGGACGGAGGGGGAGATCCACCGACTGGTGGCGAGGTGGGCGACGCTCACCCCCGACGAGGCGCAACGGTGTCTGAGCACGTACCTCGACGGCTACGTCAACTTCGTCTACCGGTCCCTCAAGGCCGAACGTGAGGGCCGACGCTTCGAGCAACGCCTCGACGCGGCCGAGTCGACGAGCTGGATGCTGTGGACTGTCTTCGCCTTGTTCGGACGTGTCCGGCCCTACAACAAGTATCTCCGACATGAGCTGACCGTCCGGCCGCTCGACGCAGAAGAGTGGCGAGAGGCCGACCTGCCCGCGCTCCTGGACGACATCCTCGACACGGGGGACGCATCCGCTCAGCGCACCCTCTATCGCCTGGTGGAGTCCTCGGCCCGCCGGCGCGGTCACGGCCCGACGATCGACGCCTGGGGCGACGAGCTGCGGCTGCTCCGCGGTGACTGATGACGGTCGGAGCGAGGCGGCCGTCGTGGCAGATCTCCGGGCCGCGGGATGTGTCTTCGCCGAGGAGGAGGCGCGCCTGCTGAGGGAGGCGGCGACGACGGCCGAGGAGCTCGACGTCTTCGTCGCACGCCGGGTCTCGGGACATCCGCTCGAGCAGATCCTCGGCTGGGCGGAGTTCCGGGGTCTGCGGATCGGTGTCGACCCGGGAGTCTTCGTTCCCCGCCGGCGCACGGAGCTGCTGGTGACCCTCGCCCTCGACCGGGCCCCCTCTCGAGCTGTCCTCGTCGACCTGTGCTGCGGCTCCGGGGCGATCGGCACGGCGCTGGCGGTCGAGCTCGTCGACGCCGAGGTGTACGCCGTCGACAGCGACCCGGTCGCCGTCGCCTGCGCTCGACGCAACCTCGAACCAGTCGGCGGCCATGTCCTGGTGGGCGATCTGTACGAACCGCTTCCCGCTGATTTGCGGAGGCGTGTCGACCTCGCTGTCGTCTGTGCTCCCTACGTCCCCAGCGACTCGGTGCGGCTGATGCCGCCGGAGGCACGGCTGCACGAACCACTGACGGCACTCGACGGCGGCGTGGACGGCCTCGACGTGGTCCGCAGGGTGATCCAAGGGGCGGGTCCGTGGCTCGCCCTCGGGGGGAGCCTGATCATCGAGACCAGTGCCGGTCAGGCTCCGCTCGCCGTCCGATGTCTTGACGCCGTGGGGATGGTGTCCGCGGTGGCGACCGATCCCGCGATAGGTGCCACCGCTGTGATCGGGTCCTCCCTCAGCTGATCCGGCCGGCGCGCGTGGCCGTGCTCACCCGGACCACGCCGGGGGGAGCCCAGCCGCTGGCCTCGAACTCGTCCGCGACGGCCGACACGACCACCTCGACGAGGTCCTCGGGAACCAGGGCGATCGCTAATCCGCCGAAGCCTACTCCCGTCATCCGGGCACCCAGCGCACCCTGGCCCAGGGTGACGTCCACTACCGCGTCCAGCTCTGCGCACGAGACCTCGAAGTCGTCCCGCAAGGAGATGTGCGACCTCGTGAAGAGGTCTGCCACTTCGGGCCACTTCCCGTTGTACAGGGCGGCGACAGCGGCATCCACTCGCGCGACCTCACTGACGACGTGGCGCGCGCGTGCGCCGAGCGGCTCGGGCAGCCCGTCGAGGTCGACCGGAGACGCCTGCGCCAGGTGATGGATCCCCAAGCGTGTCGCGGCCGCGTCGCACTCGCCGCGCCGGGACGCGTAGCCACCGTCATCCAGAGCGTGCTGCACCCCGGTGTCCACGATGAGCAGAGCCAGACCCGCCTGTTCCGGATGCCACGGCACTGAGCGCCGCGCGTCGCTGGCGAAGTCGACGAGGAGCGCCTGCCCCGGCGCCCCGAGCAGGGATGCCGACTGGTCCAGCCCGCCGGTGGGGGCCCCGACGACCTCGTTCTCGGCTCGCATGCAGATTCGGACGAGTCGCTCACGCAGCGCGTCGTCGATCGTCAGCCCGGCGCTCGCGGCGGCGGCGAGGGCGACTGCGCATTCGAGCGCCGCCGAGCTCGAGAGACCGGCGCCGAGCGGGACGTGTCCGTCGACGACGAGGTCGAGCCCACCGACGCTCATGCCGTCCTGCTGCATCGCCCAGAGCACACCTGCGGCATAGCCGACCCAACCGTCCACATGTCCGGGACCGGCGCAGGACGCTGTCCCGGACCATCCGTCGTCCTCCTGGACGCTGCGCAGCGTGACCCGGTCGTCGTCGCGTCGCCCGACCGCCACGTAGCACGCATGGGGAAGCGTCATCGGCAGGCACCGACCGCCGTTGTAGTCGACGTGCTCACCGATCAGGTTGACCCGGCCCGGGGCGGCGTACACCGCGTCCGCCGGACGGCCGTGCGCGGAGCCGAACCTGTCCGCCAGGGCTGCTGCGATGGACCCGGGATCGCCGGCGGAGAGTTCTCGGGCGGAGGCGCGCACAGCGGACACTGTACGGCGACGCGCGCGACCTCACCGGCGTCCGTCCGAGGCACTGCCTTGCTCCGTCGAGCTCAGCAACGAGCGGCTACGTCACGCGCAGGGGAACCACTGCGCGGCCGCGATCGCGTTGGCGCGCTGCTCGGCGAACCGGTGGCGGACCTGGTCGAGGGCGCTCTGGAGCGGAAAGATGTCGCGGGTCACGAGCTGGTCGGCATGCTCGGCACTCACAGGGTGCCAGTAGACGCCGGTGGCTGTGACGGTGATTTCGGGGATGAGTGTCTCGAGGGTGAGCTCGATGCCGTGCTCCGCTGATCCCCGGCGTGCAAGGGCTCGGATGACCCGGTGCTCCCGACCGATGCCCAAACTTTCGAGGAAGGCATGGAATGACTCGACATGGTGGGTTTGCTCGTAGGGCAGCGTCGCCGCGACCTTGACCGTAAAACCTTCCGCTGTCGCGGCCTGGATCCCGGCCACTGCTCGGTCCCAGGATCCCTTTCCGCGGTGGGCGTCATGCACCTCACTGGTGGGGGAGTCGAGACTGATCTGCAGCGTCACACGGTCGCGGTCCATCCGGCGCAGCGCGTCGAGTCTCCGGCCTCGGAACAGCATCCCGTTGGTGAGCAGGGTGGTCGGGAGGGCGGCAGTGCAGGCTGCCACCAGATCGTCGATGTCGGGAAGCAGGAAGGGCTCACCGCCGGTGAGGACCAGCTCGGACACTCCCGCGGGGACTGCCTCCGCGGCGAGCTGGTGCACCCGGTCTATCCCCAGTGCAGCTCTTGCCGTCTGGGGCGAGGATCGTACGCAGCAGTAGTCACAGGCGAGGTTGCAGTCGAAGTTGGTGTACATCCACAGGCGGGTGCCGGGGATCTGATCCGGCGAGAGCCCGGCGTACGGGTCGGCGCTCCTTCCTCGACGTACCCTGGCCACACCGGCTGTGACCTCGACGAGCTCGTTGCCGGTCCGCTCGCACCAGGCCGCAACGGTTCGCTCCGACCGATCGAGCTCTCCCTCACCCAGCGGCACCTCGACCACGCCGAAGCGAGCCGCACGGCCCACGCGCTCGACCAGGTCGAGCACCAGCCCGGGGTCCATCGTCGGAGCGAGAACGAGCTCGTGGTTCACCATCTGTGGGAGATGTGCTGGGCCTCGACCGCCTCGAACAGGGATGCGTAGCCGTCCAGCTGCGGCGGCACCCACTGGCGTAGTCCCTCCATCTCGAGAACCTCACGGTGCCGAGGGTTCTCCCAGTCCATCGCGAACAGGGCTTCGACCCAGGGGTCGGTTCGATCGGCATCCAGCCCGGGGAGTGCCGTGAAGTTGCAATGGCTGTAGGTCGGTGAGGTCCAGAAGGCCTCGAACGCACCCGGCATCAGCTCCTCGCGACCGATCGACTCCCAAGTGTTGATGCCGATGGCTGCCGCGTCGGCACGGTCGTCGAGCACGGCGCGGAGGGCATCCAGCTCGCTGCGACCCGTGTCGCCGTGCTTGCCCACGTCGCTGTTGATCCGGAGAAGCTCGACACTGTCTGCGCCCAGACCTGCTTGCTGGAGATAGTGAACGGGGAGGATCGCTGCCTGTGCAGAGTCCTGAGAACCCAGTGCCAGCCGCCTGCCACGAAGACTTTCGAGTCCGTCGAGGTTGCTCCCAGTCCGTGCGACCAGCACTGTCTGGAAGACGGTGTCGGTATCACGCATCGCCAAAGCACGACACGCACCATCGGTCTGGCCAACGGTTCGCACCCAGGCCAGGTTCGTGTTCCAGGCCAGGTCGACGGTGCCGGCCAGGAGAGCGTCGACCTGGCGTCCGTAGTTGGAGAACAGGATGAAGTCGATCGGCGCATCAGTGTCCGCGAAGTAGTCGCGCATGCCGTCCCAGATGGGCACGACGTTCGCTGTGTAGGCGACAGCGCCCACCAACAACGGGTTACTGCTCACATCACTCTCCTCGTGGTCAGAACAACGGCTGGCCGGTGATGGCCTTGCCGTAGAAGTCGTAAAGCACATCGGCCGTGGGTGCCATCACATGCCCCGCTCGCGCATCCCGGAAGTACCGGTCGATAGCCAGATGCTCGGAGAATGCAGCCCCTCCGCACACGCGCATCGCCGTGTCGGTGATCCGAAGGGCGGCGCCATTGGCCGCGGCCTTGACGCCGAGCACATGCAGCACGGTGTCGTCGGCGGGCTCGGCGATCCGACCGGCAGCCTGCTCGACGTATGCGCGGGTCGACGCAAGGTCGATGGACATCTTGGCCAGCTGCGCCCGGATGGTCGGGAGCGATGACAGACTCTGGTCCAGATGTTCCAGCTGCGCGGCACTGGTATGTCTCACGGCAGTCTCGGTCGCGGCCGTGCTGAGCCCGACGGACACCCCAGCGTTGCCGAGGTTGAACCACGGCATCACCGTGCCGAGCATGAGGTCGAATCCGCCGCCCGGCGCACCGACCCGGTAGGTCGAAGCGGCCTCGACCTCGAAGGTCATCGGCGTGGAGGCGTTCCCACGCAGGCCCATCCCGTGCCACTGGCCGGCGACGGCAAGACCCGGTGTCTCGGAGGGGAACGCGAAGAGATCGACGCCGTCCGAGTCGGCGCTCCCCGTGGAGGTGACGTAGACGTCGGCGAAGCCGGCCGACGTCACCCAGCTCTTGCGTGCATCGACGCGCACGTCCGACCCGCTGTGCTGTGCCTTCGACACCGGAGCCCAGAAGTGCGATCGAGAACCAGCCTCGGAGAACGCCAACGTCCCGAGGCTACGGCCAGTGGCCAGCGCGGGGAGCATGTCCGGCCACTCATCGGGCGGTCCCGCCGCGACCGTCATCGCGGCGCTGACGTGCATCAGGTAGATCATCGCTGTCGAGCCACACGCGCCTGCCAGGCCACTCACGACCGCGACCAGCTCCCTCGGTCCACCACCGAGACCACCGATCTCCTCCGGAAGGGTCAGACCGAGAAGCCCGGAATCTCGAAGTGCGGCCACCGCGTCGCGTGGGAAGGCAGCCTCTGCGTCCACCTGACGGGCAGACTCGCGGGCCGTGGAAAGCACCGGGTCAAGACGGCTTTTCAGATCCATGTGTCGGGGTTCCTCTCATGTCAGCTGATCTTGTCGGGGGACGGGGCCGGGGGAGGAGTGAGAGCAGTCACGAGAAGTCCGATCCCGAGAGCCATCAGCATCGCGAACGTGGAGCCGTTGCCACCGAGCCAGTTCGTGGAACGACCGAACTGTACGAGCTGGACCAGAGCGGCCACCGCGAACCCTGCCCCGGCCAGCACGACGACCGGGCGCTTGTCCAGGACAACACCCAGCACCGCGACGAGTCCCAGCACAGGGAACACGACGAGCCCGAGCCCGTCCACCACCACGAAGTTGTTGTTCGAGCCCGTGCTCAAGGCGAAGACGGGAGCGATCACGCCTACGGCTCCGAGAGCGAGTGCGGTCCGCCCGGACGGCTCGCTGCGCGCGACACTCACGACAGCCTCATCAACAGTCGAGCGGTCCGTGCCGAGGAGACCCGCCACATCGGGCGCAGCACACCGTCCAACCCGTGGACACGTCCCGCCGCGGTCGCGAACAGCGCAACGTGCGCCAGCATCATCAGGTAGAAGGACCACTCCCACTCGTTGGGGGCGTTCAGCACCGACAAGGTGATGGCCAGCGTTTGTCCGAGCCCGACCAGTGCCCACAGCCGCGTGGCCAGACCGAGCAGCAGGAACGCACCGAGGGAGGCCTCGAGCAGCAACGTCGCCCACCCGAAGATCATGAAGTTGGGGAGCACTACCTGCTCGATCATCCAGGTGAACGGAGGGAACACCGGGTACTCCACGGCGTACATCGTGGACTTCTGAAGAGACGTGAAGTCTGGTGGCTTCTTCCAACCCGCGTTCTCGATCCAGAGGAGCGCGACGCCGATCCGGAGGATCGCGAGGAGGGCGCGAGTCATCCGCGACTCACCGATGTCTGGCGTGACGTCGGCCCGGACTGAAGTGGTCACAACATTCCCCTCGACTCGGACTGGCTTTCCTGCAGTGTAGGGATCCGTGTCAAAAACACGTCCTGCGAGACTGAGCGTCATGAGCGAGTCTCCCGACGCCCGGCTGGTCGAGCTGGCACACCAGATGCTCGACCTCGCCCGGTCCGGGGACGAGGAGCGACTGACGGCCTACGTTGCCGCGGGGGTGCCCGTCGACCTCACCGACGCCGCGGGGAACACCCTGCTGATGTTGGCGGCCTACCACGGCCACGCCCGCACGGTGACTGTGCTCGCCGACCTCGGGGCCGACGTCGACCGCACCAACGACCGGGGTCAGACGCCGCTGGCGGGTGCGGTGTTCAAGGGTGAGGCGGAGGTGGTGCACGCACTCCTGAGCGCCGGGGCCGACCCCGACGCGGGAGCTCCGACGGCACGCCAGAGCGCCGCGATGTTCGGACAGACCGAGCTTCTCGCGGGTCCGGCACACCGGAACCCATCCTCGCCTCCGGACAGCGCGAACTCCTCGCAGTGACCGCCGCCCCAGCTCTGGAAGAGACCCGATGACGCTCACCTCCGCACCCACGAACGACAACCGGGTCGACGGCAGCAAGGCCACGGTTGCCGACCAGCTGGCAGCGGTGGTCACGCCGATCTTCGGCGGCGTGCTGCCTGTGCGGATCCGCGCGTGGGACGGCAGCGAGACCGGTCCGGCCGACGCTCCCACCGTCGTGGTCCGCGACCGGGCCGCGTTGCGACGCATCGTGTTCCGGCCCGGCGAGCTCGGCCTCGCGCAGGCCTACGTGACCGGCGAGATCGACGTGGAGGGGGACCTCCTCGAGGGGTTCCGTCGCGTGTGGAAAGCGTCCCGCGACCAGGGCCCGCGTGGGCGGTCGGGCAAATTGACACCAGGGGCCGTCGCGGCCGGGCTGCGCACCGCCGTACGCCTCGGTGCCGTGGTTCGACCACCAGGTCCGCCGGCCTCGCAGGCCCGGCTTCGGGGACGCCTGCACTCGGCGCTGCGCGACCAGGCAGCGATCTCGCACCACTACGACCTCTCGAACGAGTTCTACTCCCTGATCCTCGACCCGCACATGGCGTACTCGTGCGCCTACTTCACCAGCGACGCCCCGGACTACACCCTCGAGGACGCGCAGCGCGACAAGCTCGACCTGGTCTGCCGCAAGCTCGGACTCGACGAGGCGAAACCCGGCCATCGTCACCTCGACATCGGCTGTGGGTGGGGCTCACTGTCGCTGCACGCCGCCGAGGAGTACGGCGTCTCGGTGGTCGGTGTCACGATCGCTGCGGAGCAGAAGGCGTTCATCAACCGACGGATCGCCGAACGTGGCCTCGCCGACCGGGTGCAGATCCGCCTACAGGACTACCGCGACGTGGACAGTGCTGTCGACGGACCCTTCGACACCATCTCCTCGATCGAGATGGGCGAACACGTGGGGGAGAGGAACTACCCGGTGTTCACCGGCGGCATCCATCGTCTCCTGCGCGAAGGCGGTCGAGGGCTGATCCAGCAGATGTCGCGCACGACGCGGCCCGGCGGCGGACCGTTCATCGAGGCGTTCATCGCCCCCGACATGCACATGCGGCCGGTCGGCGAGACCCTGGACCTGATCGAGCAGGCCGGTCTCGAGGTCCGCGACGTCCACGCGCTGCGCGAGCACTACGTGTGGACCGTCAACGCGTGGTACGCCACGTTCGAGGACAACTGGGACCGGGTCGTGTCCCTGGTCGGCGAAGAGGTCGCCCGGGTCTGGCGCCTCTACCTCGTCGGCGGAGCCCTGGCCTTCGAGGAGGGCCGCATGGGCGTCGACCAGATCCTGATGGTCAAGCCGCAGCCCGACGGGAGCAGCGGCCTCCCGCGGGTGCGGACAATCTGATGTCGGACTATCCCTGGGGGTCGTTCCTCGCTGCGCTCCCGCTGACCCTGTTGGTCACTGTGCTCGTCCTCAGCACGACCTTCCTGGTCGCTCTGCGGGTGGGTCGTCATGCGGTCGTCGACGTCGCCTGGGGTCTCGGGTTCGTGGCGGTCGCCCTTGCCTCCTACCTGCTCTCGGCCGGAGCGGGCGACGACGTACGCCGGTTGCTGCTGCTCGTGCTGCCCACGGTCTGGGGGGTCCGGCTGGCCTGGCACATCTGGCGCCGGTCACGTGGGCACGGCGAGGATCCTCGCTACGAGGCGCTGCTGTCGAAGGCGACCGGCAGCCGGTCGGCGTACGCCTTCCGCAGGATCTACCTCACTCAAGCCGCCGTGCTCTGGTTCGTCTCGCTTCCCGTGCAGGTCGGCTCCTTCGAGACTCCCGGACCGAACCTGCTGATGTGGCTGGGCGTGCTCGTCTGGGGTGCCGGGTTCGTGTTCGAGACGGTGGGGGACCACCAGCTGCACAGCTTCCGCAACGATCCCTCGTCGAAGGGGAAGGTGCTCGACACCGGTCTGTGGCGCTACACCCGACACCCCAACTACTTCGGCGACGCATGCGTGTGGTGGGGATTGTCCCTCATCGCGTTCAGCGCTTGGCCGGGGCTGCTGACCGTCCTGTCCCCGGTCGCGATGACCTGGCTGCTCGCCAAGGGCACCGGCAAGCCGTTGCTCGAGAAGGGGATGGCGTCCCGCCGCCCCGGATACGCCGACTACGTCCACCGCACGAGCGGGTTCTTCCCCCTGCCGCCGCGGACCCGCACCCACGAGGAGTGACCCGTGAAGACGATCAACGAGGGCGATCAGGCCCCTGACTTCGAGCTGCCCGACGAGAACGGCACCCCGGTCCGGCTGACCGACCGGCTCAAGGATGGCCCGGTCGTCCTGTTCTTCTACCCGGGAGCGATGACCGGTGGCTGCACGACCGAGGCCTGTCACTTCCGGGACCTCGCTACGGAGTTCCGGCAGGCCGGCGCACAACGGCTCGGAATCAGTATGGACCCGGTCTCGAAGCAGAAGCAGTTCGCCGACATGCACGGCTTCGACTACCCGTTGCTCTCCGACGAGTCCGGTGAGGTCGCCACATCGTTCGGAGTACGACGGAAGTACATCACTCCGGTGAAGCGAGCGACCTTCGTCATCGACACCGACCAGACGATTCGAGCGGTGATCACCAGTGAACGGAGGATGGAAGTGCACGCCGACCAGGCGCTCGCAGCCATCGACGGGGTAAAACGGGGCTGACGTTGGTCCGACGGCGGACCCTGTAGGACAGTGGTGCCGTGCGATTCGTTGACGAGAACCCGCCCGGCTACGACCTCACCTACAACGACGTCTTCATGGTCCCGCGTCGCTCCGACGTGGTGTCTCGCTACGACGTCGACCTCGCCACCTCGGACGGCTCCGGCGCCACGATCCCCTTGATCGTGGCCAACATGACGGCCGTGTCCGGTCGCCGGATGGCCGAGACGGTGGCCCGCCGGGGAGGGGTGGCGGTCGTCCCGCAGGACATCCCCATCCCCGTGGTGGCCGAGGTGATCGGGTGGGTCAAGCAGCGCCACCTCGTCTTCGACACCCCGATCACGCTGCACCCGCACCAGACGGTCGGTGATGCTCTGGCGCTGCTCCCGAAGCGATCGCACCGAGCGGCGTTCGTCGTCAACGACGGCCGGGTCCTCGGTGTCGTGACCGAGGAGGACTGCACCGGCGTCGACCGGTTCACCCAGGTGCACCGGGTGATGTCAACCAACCCGGTGACACTCCCCGACACCGTCGACCCGCGAGCGGCCTTCGACCTCCTCGACCGCGCTCGGCGCCGCGTCGCACCAGTGGTGTCGGCCGACGGGCAGCTCCGCGGGATCCTCACTCGTACGGCGGCGCTCCGCTCGACCCTCTACAGTCCTGCCGTCGACGCGACCGACCGGCTACGCGTTGCCGCCGCAGTCGGGGTGAACGGCGACGTCGCCGGGAAGGCAGCCGCACTGGCCGAAGCGGGTGCCGACGTGCTCGTCGTCGACACCGCACATGGACATCAGGACCGCATGGTCGACGCTCTCCGAGCCGTGGCCAAGGCCAATCTCGATGTCCCGGTGGCAGCCGGGAACGTGGTCACAGAGGTGGGCGTACGGGAGCTCGTCGAAGCCGGCGCCGACATCGTCAAGGTGGGGGTCGGCCCCGGGGCCATGTGCACGACACGGATGATGACCGGGGTCGGACGGCCGCAGTTCTCAGCCGTGCTCGAATGCTCCGCGGCCGCTCGCGAGCTCGGTCGTCACGTGTGGGCCGACGGGGGTGTGCGCTATCCACGCGACGTCGCGCTGGCTCTGGCGGCAGGGGCGTCGTCGGTGATGATCGGCTCCTGGTTCGCCGGCACCCACGAGTCACCGGGGGACCTGCATGTCGATGCCGACGGCCGAGCGTACAAGGAGTCCTTCGGGATGGCCTCGGCGCGTGCGGTGGCCAACCGCACGAGCACGGACACGCCGTTCGACCGGGCTCGCAAAGGCCTCTACGAGGAAGGGATCTCGTCCAGTCGGATGTACCTCGACCGCGACAGGCCAGGTGTTGAGGCCCTCATCGACCAGATCTGTGCAGGGGTGAGGTCCGCGTGCACCTATGCGGGCGTCCGGAGTCTCGAGGAGCTGCATCGGGGGGCCGTCATCGGCATCCAGTCCGCTGCCGGCTTCCACGAAGGTCGCCCGCTTCCGACCGGTTGGTGACCCACACCTGTCTGTGCCTCGTAAGCCCGTCCCCTATAGAGGCACCGATTTCAGTCGGTGCGCTGGAGCCGGGCATCATCCCTTGGCAGAGAGGTGATCAGGTCGGGGGTCAGCATCTGCTCGTCGGTGGTGCCGTCGGCCGGGTGGTGGTGAGCCGTCGGTCGCGGAGCCGGTATTGCGCCCCGGGGGAGCAGGATCGTCTGGCTGTGACGGCTTCAAACTCGTATGACGGTGGGGCCGCCGACGCTCTCGATGGCGTCGAAGTCGTTGTCCTGGCTGACGACATCCATCCCGTTGGCCGCGGCCACTGCGGCAATCCACAGATCGTTGATCTTCGCCGTACGCCCTTCTTCGGCCAGTCGCACCCTGAGCCTGGCCCACTGACGGGCTGCCTCGGCGGTGACCGGTAGCGCCTCCACGACGGAGACAGCGTCCAGTGTCGCCAGGCGACGCGCCCGGGTACCCGTCTCGGTCGCGGCCAGCACACCTACGTGCAGCTCGGCGAGAGTCACGACGCTCACCGCGGTCTGCTCGGGCACCGAGTCGGTGTCCAGATGACGTCCACTTTCCTGAGCGATCAGAACGCTGGTGTCCAACAGTGCACGTCGAGAGGTCATAGCGGATCGAGGTCGTCGGTGGTTTTCCCTGCGAGCGTCGCAAGGTCATCACGCAACCCAGGATCTGCCTGACGTCCAGTGATGATCTCGATGAGATCGGTCTTAGACAGGAACTGTTTGCGCGCCGACCGGACGGGGCTGATCTCAGCCACCGGCAGGCCGTTCACCGTTATCGTGACGCTGGTTCCGTCGGAGACTTGGCGCAGGACGTCAGCAGTGTGGTTGCGCAGGTCTCGTGAGGCGACTGTGCTCATGTGCGTGATCGTAGCACTCTAGCCCCACTAGCTTGCCGGTAGCTGCCAAGCCGCAGCGGCGGTACGTGGCCGGCTGCAGGACACCGGGATCAGCTCCGCCGCCACCGACCGGGCAAACCTGGTCTTTCGTTGGACCCGAGAGGCGTGGCGTGCGCCCGTGGGTTCCGATAGTGGCGCTGGATCCCGACCGACAGGTTCTTGAACCGGTCCACAGCGGTGGGTAGATTCGCGCGACTACCGCCGACGGTCCCGTCGAGACCGCGAGGCCGAGGAGCCACCGCGTCTGCGCGAGCCGGATCCCGCGGCGGCACTAGGTTTGGTGACCTTGCCTGGATCGGGGGCCGGCTCCTGGTCCAGGCCGCGGGAGCTTCGGGCCGTCCTGCCCCTGACGATCCCGACGAAGGTCTCGACCCGGTCGTCGTCGGCTGCGACGAGCCAACCCAGACCCACCGAGGACCCGGCGGCGCCACGCACCGGCACGGCGACGACGTCCTTGCGCTGGTGCGCCCGGGCAACGGACATCGGGAGGATGACGATCCCGGTGCCTGCGGCCACCGTGTCGATCGCCTGCCCGACGGCCATTCCGGTGAAGGTGGTCTCGTGGGCGAGGTCGGTGATGTCGATCTCGTCGAAGACGGCAACCGGGTGCTCCTTGCCGACGACCACGACGGGCACCTCGTCGTAGAGCGGGACGAGGTGAAGTCCCTCCTGGCGTTCGACATCTCGCAGGAAGCACATGTCGACCAGGCCGCTGCGGAGAGCCGCGACCTGTTCATCGTCGTCGAGCCTGACCAGCTCGAGCCGGACGCGTGGCATCCGTTCGGTCCATCGCCGGGTCCATTTGTCCGGGGTGACACCGGCGACGACCCCTACGCGGAAGGCGGCGCCGGTCGAGGGAGTGCTCACGGCGTCCAGTGAACCAGTCGGGTCAGCCGATCCGCACGGGACGCAGCACCTTCGCGGTGAGGACCGACCTGCTGCCGAGATATCGCAGCCGGAGCGTCCGGTCTCCCGAGGGCAGCCCCTTCAGCGTCGTAGACGCCGCGCCCCGCTCGAGGGTGAGCTCCTTGAGTGTCGTGCCACGCCAGATGACCGCCACGGTTCCGGGGACGTCCTGGACTCCGGGCGCACTCACCTCGACGCTGACCCGGACGCGCCCTTCGCCCCTGCCGGGGGTCCGGACCCGTAGCTTCGGAATCTCGCGCACCAGTCGCTTCGAGGTGGCCTCGGGGACCAGCGTCGTGTAGCCGGGCCGGGTGACTGTCAGTCGCGCGATGATCCTTGAGCCGAGGTCTGCACTCGTGAGCTGGTACGTCGAGGCGTTGGCCCCCTCGACGACGGCGCGTCCGCGCAACCACTCCACGGACACCCCGGACGCTTCGGGAGTGAATGCCCCCGGGTCGAGGCTCAGCGTCTCTCCTGGTCGCGGAGTCCCTGACACAACCGGCGGCGCCGTGAGCGTGAGAGTGCCTGCCACCACGGGACCGGTGGCCACGGAGGTCGACGACACGGCGGCGTATCCGTCCTTGGCCGCGGTCACCTGGATGGCCAGCCGCTTCCCGACCTGTTGTGGTCCCGGAGCAAATGTCGCGCCGGTGGCTCCCTCGACCGGTTTGCCATCGGCAAACCACTGGTAGCTCACTGCAGACGGTGTGGGACTCCACGTGCCCGGCGACGCGGTGAGCACGGAGTCGACCCTCGGGTCGCCGGTGACAGACGGCCTGCTGGAACTGCTGATCTCCCCCGGCGCGACGGGCAACGTCTTGAGCGAGGTGACCGCGGTGCTCGGATACCCGAACTTCGCGGCCGTCACCCTCACAGAGATCCTCTTGTCCTGCTGGGCAAGTCTGGGCTTGAACGTCGGCGCGGTTGCTCCCGCGACGTTGGTCCTGCCGGCTCGCCACTGGTAGGTCAATGTCACCTCCGGCTGACTCCACGTCCCAGGCGAGGCGGTCAGAAGAGCCCCTACCTTGGCGGTCCCGGACAGGGTCGGCACCGAGACGTTGTTCATCGGCCTGTCGTTGAAGTGGATGAACCCGCTCGGCCAGCTGCCGCCGACCCGGGTGATCCTGGCCCACGAGAAGTCGCCGCCCCAGCTGTCCTGCGAGACGATGATCTCGTCTGCGGAGATCACCTGCTCGACGTAGGCCACGTGTCCCGAGGACCCGGCTGGGCGCACGTTGGCGCCCCACCAGGCGACTGAACCCACCGTCGGCGCCGAGTTGGTGAGGCTTGGGTTGGCCGGCCCCCAGTTGCTGGCGTTGCCGCTTCCGGACCAGGGCCGTTCCGTCGACAGTCCGCTCTTGACGAGACGGTAGGCGACGTAGTTGGTGCAGTTGTGCCCGGCGTACATCCGCCACCACATGGTGCTGCTGGCCGCTTTGTAGCCGGAGGCGGACATGCCCGCTGCGGTGCAGCCGTCGTACCCCCTGCAGAGCAGCGTGGAGGTTGCGGTCGCCGGAGGAGAGGCCGCCACCAGGCACACCCCAGCCACCAGGAGGAGGCTGGCGAGCGGCGAGAGGGCGCGCAGAAGTCGAGACACCATGGGAGTATAGGGGCGGAAACACACTCGAGTGACTCAATAGAACAATTGTCAAGCAACATGCCGAACGCCATCGATGTCATTTCGATGTCGGTTTCGACTCTCAGACATCGGCCGGCATCGACTCGAAGGGGGACGAGTAGTCGGGATCCGCGGCCAGCACCTGCTCGGCGTCCTGCTTGGTCATGCGGTCCCGCTCGGCCGCGATGACGTGCCTCAGCAGGTTGACGTCGCCCGGAGTCGCGATCCCTGTGAGCTCGGGGCGGGAGAGTGCCCACGAGACGGCTGCCCGGATCCGCTCCGGGTCCTTGTGCGGCTCGTACCACGTCGCTAGATCTTGCTGAGAAGCCGCGGGCCAGTTGCGTCGTGCGACGGTCTTGTTAGCCATCAGGCCGACACCCTGACGCTGCGCCTCGGTAACCAGCGCGTCGTAGTCAGACCGGTAGTCGTCACGTTGGAAGAGCACGAGGTTGATCGGGGTCAGCACCGTCGCGAAAGGATGTCGACGAAGCGCCTCGAGATGTGTCCGCGGCGCGGTGTGGGTGTGTCCGGTGACTCCAACGGCACCCACTAGTCCTTCCTCCTGGGCGCGCACCGCTGCCTCGAGGGATCCACCAGATCCGGTGACCTGGTCGAGCGTCTCCAGGTCACCGACGGAGTGGAGCTGGAGAAGGTCCACCCGGTCGGTTCCGAGACGCTCGAGGGACTGGTTGATCTGCGTCCAGGCAGCATCTCGATCCCTTTCCCCGGTCTTGGTGGCCAGAAAGATGTCCGAACGCACCTCGCGCAGCCATGGCGCGAGACGCAGCTCGGCGTCACCGTAGTCGGCAGCGACGTCGAAGTGGTTGATCCCCGCGGCACGCGCCTCCTGAAGCGAGGCGTCGGCCATGTCCTGGTCGGCCTCGGCGAGCGCCGCCGCCCCATAGATCAGCACTGTGCTCTCGTGCCCTACGCCGCCCAGCCGTCGTCGTTCCACGGTGCACCCTCCACTTCGCAGTTGCACAAGACCGTCAGTTGCAATTCTTTGTCGAGCCTGCCACGGCCATCCTCACGTAGCCATACGTGGAACCGCCCACGTCGTCGGCGTCACGCGCGTGCTGAACCGAGAAGCGTTTCTCGCCTACTGTCGGCAAGAGAGGCTCTTCTGACCCATCTGTGGGTTATCTGTGGGTAATCTGTGGGTGTGTTGGGCGTGCGTGATGTCACCTCATGGCGTGCTGTGTTCGGCGTCGAGAAGACGGTCATCGAGCGGATCGAGTTCGACCAGGACGCGGAACTAGGCGCTGGGAGATCCTCATGCGGGACCGGCCGGTGATCTCCAGGACGTCTCCCGGGTGTGGCCCGTCCGTGCCATCAGGCTGAGCACCCCGCCTGGCTCGTGGAGCATGTCCACCTTTTCTGGGCGCTGGCACGGTCGGGCCGACCGCTCGCCGACGTGTAACGACTGCACATCAAATGCTTGACACATGCGTCACCTAGGTCCAATGGTTCGGACACAAGAGCCCGCACCCGTTCGGAGGCACCATGTCCACTCATCGACGACGCCGCACTCGCGCAGCCGCCCTCACGGCGATCGCCCTCGTCGCCTCCGTTGCCGCGTGCAGCTCCGACGAGGGCGACTCGGGAGGAGGCGACGCCAGCAGCATCAAGGTCTGGATCCAGGAGGACCTCCCCGACCGGGTGGCCGCCACCCAGGCGATCGTCGACGACTTCACCGAACAGAGCGGCGTCGACGTCGAACTTGTGGCCGTTGCCGAGGACCAGTTCAATCAGCTGTTGACCTCGTCGGCCGCCGCCGGTGACCTGCCTGATGTCATCGGGGGAGTGTCGCTGCCACAGGTGCGCACCCTGTCCGCCAACGAGCTGCTCGACACCGATGCAACCGCGAGCGTCCTGGACGCCCTCGACGAGGCGACGTTCAACGAGAGCGCGCTGGAACTGACGCGGGACGGCGAGACCCAGCTCGCTATCCCGAGCGAGTCGTGGACCCAGCTGCTGGTCTACCGCAAGGACCTCTTCGAGGAGGCTGGGCTCGAGCCCCCGACGACGTACGACGACATCCTGGCCGCCGCGGAGGCGCTCGACTCTCCTGACGTCGCGGGCTTCGTCGGCGCCAACATTTCGGGTGACGCGTTCACCGTGCAGACCTTCGAGCACATCGCCCTGGGCAACGGGTGCGAGCTCGTCGACGACGGAGGCGAGGTCACTTTCGACAGCGACGAGTGCGTGGAGGCGTTGGACTTCTACGGCCAGCTCCAACAGGACTACTCGGTCGCCGGGGGCCAGGACGTCGACACGACGCGGGCGTCGTACTTCGCGGGGCAAGCGGCCATGATCATCTGGTCGACGTTCATCCTCGACGAGATGGCCGGGCTGCGCAAAGACGCGCTTGCCACGTGTCCGGAGTGTAAGGACGATCCAGCCTTCTTGGCCAAGAACAGTGGCGTGGTGACCTCGATCCAGGGACCGTCCGGCTCCGAGCCTGCCACGTACGGCGAGATCACCTCCTGGCTGATCCCTGCCGAGTCGGCCACCGACCCGGCCAGCGCGTTCATCGACTACATGATGAACGACGGCTACGAGCCCTGGATCGCCATCGCACCCGAGGGCAAGGTGCCGGTGCGGGCCGGTGACTCCGGGGGGTCCACCAACTACACGGACGCGTGGGCCGAAATGCCGATGGGCGTGGACACCAAGGCGCCGATATCGGAGTTCTACGGGCAGGAGGTGCTTGACGCCCTCACCACCGGTCCCGAGCAGCTGACCCGGTGGGCCATCCCGCAAGGACAGGGAGACCTGCTGGGTGCCATCCAGGGTGAACAGCCGGTGGCCGAGGCCGTCAACCAAGTGGCGAGCGGCACCGACCCGGCGGAGGCGGCCTCCCAAGCCGCCGACGCTGTGCGCAACGCGCAGGAATCGGTGCAGTGAGTCTGAGCGGACCTACCGCCCAGGCCCCCTTGACTGAGGAGCGCGACAGCGCTGCTGCGGAGGCGGCTGGTAACGCCAGGTCCGCGCGCGGCCGCGAGGAACGGAGGACGGGGTACCTGCTCATCTCACCGACGTTTGTGATCGTCACCGTGATGGTGGTGCTGCCGATCTTGTGGACGTTCTCTCTGGCTTTCCAGCAGGTCCGGTTGCTCAACCTGGGCCAAACCGGAATCATCGGCTCGTACAGTTTTGACAACTTCGTCGCCGTGCTCACCTCCTCGGGCTTCGTGGACGCGCTGGTGACCACGCTGATCTACTCGGTCGCAGGCACCGCCTGCGCGATCGGGCTGGGGCTGGTCGCAGCGCTCGCTCTGCGCCGTCCATTCCGAGGTCGGGGACTCGTGAGATCCGCGATGCTGCTCCCGTACGTCGCGCCGGTTGTCGCCGCCACCTTCGTCTGGTCGACGATGCTCAACCCCCAGTTCGGCTTGCTGAACCACTATGGGACGAGCTTGCTGGGGTGGGAGGAGCCGATCGCCTTCCTCAGCTCAAGCGACTCACCCTCGCTCTTCGGCTTCGATCTGCCTCTGAGCACCGCGCTGGTCAGCGTTGTGCTGTTCGAGGGGTGGCGCTCTTTTCCCTTCGCCTTCCTCTTCCTGACCGCGCGGATGCAGGCGATCCCCGAGACGTTAGAGGAGGCAGCTGTGGTGGACGGCGCCACGCTGACGCAGCAGTTCCGCTACATCGTGCTGCCCCAGCTGCTGCCCACCATCGCGGTGCTCACGGTTCTAAGATTCATCTGGACGTTCAACAACTTCGACGACATCTACCTGCTCACCGGCGGAGGCGCTGGGACCAGCGTGGTGACCGTCCGGGTCTACGACTACCTCATCAACCGGGGTGACATCGGCGCGGCAGCCGCGCAGGCGCTGGTCCTGGCGGCCATCCTCGCCGTGCTGGCTGGTATCTAACTGAAGGTCTTCGGGCGGTCGGAGGAGGTCGCGTGAATCGGGACCACGTCGAGCGCCGGGTCCTTGGCGTGCTGCGGCCGGTCATCATCGTCGGCCTGCTGGTCATCACCGTCTTCCCCTTCTACTACATGGTGATGCTGTCCTTCCGGCCGCTCGACTCGGTGCTGCAGAACCCCGGTGCCCTGTGGCCGTCGTGGGCAGAGATCAACGTCACCACCTACCGAGAGGTTCTCAAACCCACCGCCGACGGCGGGCAGGGCTTCGTGAGTTTCATCAAGAACAGCCTCCTGGTGGCCCTCGGCACTGTTGTGCTGACCCTGGTCGTCTCCATCCCGGGGGCATACGCAGTCAGCCGCTTGGACTTCTTCGGCCGCAGGCAGATCGGCGCACTGTTTCTTGGCGTCTACTTCTTCCCCTCGATCCTGCTGGCGATCCCGCTGTTCGTGTTCTTCACCCGGATCCAGCAGCGGGGAACGCTCACCGGGCTGCTCGTGGTGTACGTCGCCCAGGTGGCCGCGGTGTCGATCTACATGCTGCGCAACTACTTCGACACCATCCCGGCCAGCCTGGAGGAGGCCGCTGCGATCGACGGGTGCACTCGGTTGCGCGCGATGTGGCACGTAAGCCTGCCCCTCGCGATGCCGGCGATAGCCTCGAACGCGCTGTTCATCTTCATGATCGCCTGGAACGAGTTCCTCTTCGCTCTGCTGTTCCTGGTCGAGCGTCGGGACAACTGGACGGTCTCGCTCGGCCTCTCCCAGCTGGCCGGCAGCATCGAGGTGCCCACGACCGTGCTCATGGCAGGCTCGGTCATCCTGACGCTGCCGATCATCGCGATGTTCTTCTTGAGTGAGCGGTTTCTGGCCGGCGGCCTCACCGCAGGCGCCGAGAAGGGCTGACCTCCCGGCCGCCGAATCCCCGCCCGGCCCACCACCCCTGGCCAAGAGGACGCCCTTGCCGCAGGTCGTCCCGTTCACCGCACCGCGTGGAGGTGGGGCTGGTCCAGTACGAGCCTGAACCATTGGCCCTGTCGCGGCCAGCGCGTGCGCGGCACGCGGATCGGCAAGCACGTGCGCTTCAGGGTTGAACACCTACAGGAGCTCGTTCGGGCCGGCGAGCAGGCGTAAGCACGAAAAGACCAGGTCAGACCTGGTCTCTTGTCGTGTCCGAGGGGGGACTTGAACCGGCTGAGCGCCCGCCTGACGCGATGTGTGCGGTTGGATTGTCCCTAAATGGGCCTTCAAATGCGGGCGGGTGCCTCGTGTTGAAATGGTTCGGTGCCCCCCCGGGGGGCACCGAACCACCCAGCAACCTTCGGCGCTCGGTTGTTGGGGGGTCTCGCGGACTGCTTGAACGAGCTCAGGAGCGAGGCGCCCTGCAGCGATCGGTCGATGAGTCCCGGACATCCGGATGGCGACGACGAGCCAGGATGCGGCCGTTGGGACGACGACCGGCGGTTTTGACGCCGGAGCCGACATACCAGGCTCGCGCAGTTCGAGTCGCAGAGTGTCGATGACGTCGCACGAGCGTCGCTCCGAATCGCAATTTTGAGCTTGACGACGATCTCCTCAGGCAGCCTGGCCAACCGTTTGTCCACACGTGGTGTGGCCAACCAGGTCGCGAGGCGTTGATCGTCATCTGCGCCGCGACCATCTCGGCTCCCGCCGTGAGGGCGAGGGTGAGGACGGCGAGGTTGGCGGTCAGAGCGATGCCCATACTGGTCAGACCGGTGCGCCAGGTGCGGCCGGCGCTGGGGGCGAACGCGGGCGTGCTGCGCTCGGATGTCGTCGGGACGGCGATAGACATGATGGTTCTCCTCAATGGTTGATGTACTAAAGGAGATTCATTCTTGACACAAGAGCTTGAGGTTGTCAATAGTTTAAGACATGGATTATCATTCAGGCATGACGGCGACCACTGACGCCGGCCTCGCTGATGCACACGCCCTCAGCCGGCGACTGTTTCGGGTGACCGAGCGGGCGAGGGCGGACTTCGCGGCCGTGGTGGCCGCACTCGGACTCACCCCCCTGCAG
>JBPCND010000247.1:0-2873 GCA_051001655.1 Nocardioides sp.
TACGCTACGAAACGGACCGACCAGACCCTGGTCGAAATCCAATAGCCCGAGTCTCTACAGAACCCAGGGCGATTCAAAGGTGACACAGGATCCGGGCTCCGTCACTGTTCGTAGCCGCCTTGGCGTGCGCATCTCACCTTGGCCATATCGGCTGAATCAGGCACCGTCTCTGACCTACGATGTCGGCCCAGCGTCAGCTCGCTCATCGACTCGGGGAGGTCGTTTCCACATGAGTCTGCGTACCCCGTTTTAAGCTACCCGCCGCCTGCTTGCTTTGACCGTGATCTGTGTCGTGGCCACCGCGACCCTCACGGCGTGCGGAGGTGGAGACGACGACAAGGACGCAGCCGGTACGCCGGCCGAGCCCACCTCGTCGACGAGCGAGACCTCGACCGACACGACCTAGTCACCGCAGGAGACCGAGCCGTCGAGTCCAGAGGGGACCGACGCGACCAAGCCACCGAAGTCGCCGGGCTCGACCAAGCCACCGAAGTCGCCGGGCTCGACCGCTTCGCCCGGCAAGCCGGCGAAGGGCGACCAGGTCAGTGTGCTGGACACCCTCCCCGGCTCGGACAACAGCAGCTGCGTCAACGTCGCGAACGACATAACGGTGCGCTCGGGAGACCTCGCAATGGGCGACTTCCAGCAGGCTCGCAAGCAGTTCTCGCAGGACGAGAGCCAGACGACTCGCTCTACTTCTTCCTGATCCCGCAGCACGCCGGGACGATGAGGGGCGCCACGGCTAAGGCGACCAAGCCCGGTGCGTCACCGCAGACGTTCCGGAGCGACAGCGCATCGAGCGCCGACGAGTGGAAGTACTACGCGATGAACGTGTCCTCACCGCTCCAGGCACGTGGACGTTCCGGGTGCAGGCGGGCCAGGACCGCGGCTGCTTCGTCGCCGACTTCTGAGCGGCGACGGCCACCGATAACCGGTGACCGGTGCTGACGTCAGGCGTCGCTGGGTGACGCACACCAGACAGGTGGCGTGAGCGGCGTGACGAGATCCGTGACGTCGTAGCCGAAGCGCTCCACCTCAGCGCCCCAGCGCTCCTCGACGAGTCGCCGCGCCCGGCGCGTCCATGGGGCGGCTGTGCGCATCGCGTCCCACTCCTCGGCGTACTTGCCGCTCCGGTCGCTGCGGATCCCGCTCCCGTCGATGGGCTCGTCGAGACGGAGAAACTGCTGGATCTGGGAGAGGTGGCCCGTCGGCGACTCGACCAGGTCTTCGTACCGCCGCACGTGGACGCGCTCCAACGACGGCAGGTCGTCGAGCAGCAGCTGGTGCGCCTTGATCCAGTGCTCGACCAGGCCGGGCAGCGAGACCCGGCGCCGGCCGTTGCGGGCGAACAGCACCGGATTCCACTTCTGCATCGCCAGGGCGACCACGACGGGATGCCGGACGACGACGATCAACGCGCTGTCGGGGAATATCGCGGCTAGGAAGCGGCCCATGATCAGGTTCGCCGGCGACTTCTCGAGCAGCAACGGTCGGGTCAGGTCCCAGTACGGCGACCATGCTTCCTCGAGCCTGCGCCGGTTGTCGTCGTTGACCAGCGGCGAGGTCTCGACCAGGTGCGCCGCAGGTGCTTGGGCGAACCGACCCATCCCGCCATACGCGCGGATCCGGGGGTAGACGTCCTGCAGGTGCTGGCCCTCGTCCTCGCTCACCCCTGTGTCGGTGAGCCCGCTGATGGACGGGTGCGCTGCGAGGGTGCGTGCGAGCGGGGTGGTGCCGCTGCGGTGCAGCCCGCCGACGAACACGAACCTCGATCCCTCGATCATCGCCACTCCTCCCGAGCGAGGATCGACCCTACCCCGACGATCTCATTTGTTGAGGAGGAATGTGGCCTTCGCCAACCAGTTGCGCTTGTCGACGTGAGGCCCACTCACGACCACGGTCCCCCGGAGACGACGCCGTTGGAGAACTTCACCCGGACCAGGTTTCCGTGAGGGCGGGTCGAGTAGTAGAGGTTGCTCCCACTCGCGAACATCCCGCCCGCATCGGAGAAGTCAGCCGAACGCTGCACCGTGAAGACGGGATCGTCGACGATGCCGGAGTCCGGGCTGAACCAGCGGGCGTACAGGTTGGGGTCGCCGGCCAGCGTGTAGTAGAGCTTCCCCGACCGGTAGAACATGCCCGTGACGTAGCCACCGGCTGCCGCGAACTCGCCGTACAGCGAGGGGTTCGCGCCGTCGTACGTGCGAATGTGCTGGGGGTCATTGGGATCGGGCACGTTCTTCCACTGCGGGTCGTGGTACGGGTTGACGTCGTGCTCCTTGCCGAACTTGCCCCCCCGGTGAACGACCGCCAGTGCAGCATCCCGTCGGTCGCGGCCGTAGAAGACCCGCCCACCGACCCTGAACGCCCCCCGGACGTTGCTCCACGCGATGCCACCAGACGCCACCTTGTGCCGCGATGACGCGTGCTGCCCGTCGAACTGGATGCGGGCAAGCTGGTTGGCCGTGAACGGTGCAGCCAGCGAGCCGCCGAGGTAGACGTATCCGGGCAGCTTGCCGGTCGTCGTCGCCGCGGTGGTCGACCCACCGGAGTACGAGAAGAACGCGATCTTGGGGCGGCTGAACTCCCAGTTGCCGATCCAGTTGGTGTTGGAGCCGATGTACAGGCACGAGCCGGTGGCCAGCATCGCGTACACCGACTCGCCTGGCGGGTTTCGACCCGGGTTCCACTGAAGCGGACGACCGCTGATCGGATCGAGCGCCATCAGGCCGGGACGCGGCACCGCACCGCACCGGCACCGGCGCTGTCCGTGCCGTTGGGGTTGTTGAACCAGCGCTGGTGTCCGCAGACGAACACGGCGCTGTCGGTGATCTCGGTCGCCCAGACCGTGTCACCGCAGGTCTCCGTCACCC
>JBPCND010000248.1:0-2538 GCA_051001655.1 Nocardioides sp.
ATACATCGTCTTACCCCCGGGCGACGTTACGGGCCCCCGGCGGCGGGCGCTCAGGCGGTGCCCTGGTCCGAGCCCGAACCGGACAGGGTCTGGTCGATCCGGGCGGCAAGCTCGATGTCCTTGGCGGTGACCCCACCTGCGCTGTGCGTCCACAGCCGGAAGGTGACCGCGTCTGCTTCGCGCTCCAGCTCGGGGTGGTGGTCCATCGCGTCCGCCACCGTCGCGACGGCTTCCACCAGCGCGTCCTGGCTGTCGCCGGGCACCTCTGCCCGGCGCACCAGGGCCTTGCCGTCGTGGCTCCAGCCGGCGAGCGACTCGAGGGCTGTGTCGATGTCGGTGCGGGCGAGAAGGTCGGCCATGGTGCTCCTAAGCGAGGGAGGTCACGTCGTGACGTTCATGTCCGCCAGATTGCTGCGGACACCTGCCAGCCGCGGGTTGTCGGGCCAGAGCTGCTCGGCCTCGCGCACGGCGGATGCGGCCTCGTCGTCCTCACCCAGGCCGGCCAGGGCCTCGGACAGCGTCACCAGGTCGTCGGCGCGGGTGAAGCGGTCACGGTCCCAGACGATCGCCTCACGGGCATGCTCGACCGCCTCGGACAGGTGGCCGTGCACGAGCTGGTGCAGGGCGTGGGTGCCGGCGAGGACAGTTCCCGTGCTGGCTAGCCGCTGGGCCTGCTGGATGGTGCCGGCCAGCTCGTCCTCCACCTTCTCCAGCTCCAGCTGCCCGGCCTCCACGGCGCACAGCAGGGCCCAGGCGTGGGCTGCGGACGCCTCCATCCGGGCGATGCGTCCGCGCCGCGCGTGCTGGAGCTGGCTACGGGTGGTCTCCACGGCGTCGACGAAGCGACCCTGGGCCCGCTGGGCCTCGGCGAGGGTGCGCAGCGCGACGGCGTCGGACGGCTTCTCCCGCAGGCGCGCACGCGCCTTGGTCTCGGCCCCCTCGGTGTCGCCCGCCGAGAGGCTCCGGCTCGCGGCCAGGGAGGACCGACGCGGGATCTTCGAGCCCAGCCAGATCAGCGGGTCGTACTGGGTGTCGACCACGCGCTCCTTCATCGGGATGATCGCGTTGTCGGTGATCTTGATGTGCTCCGGGCAGACCTCCGTGCAGCACTTGGTGATGTTGCACATTCCCAGGCCGTGGCTCTCCTGCGCCTCGCGCTTGCGGTCCTTGGTGTCCAGCGGGTGCATGTCCAGCTCGGCCAGCCGGATGAAGAACCGAGGCCCGGCGAAGGACTCCTTGTTCTCCTCGTGGTCACGCACGACGTGGCAGGTGTCCTGGCACAGGAAGCACTCGATGCACTTGCGGAACTCCTGGCTGCGCTCCACGTCGACCTGCTGCATGCGGTAGTCGCCCGGTGCCAGCTCCGCGGGGGGCGAGAACGCCGGGACCTCCCGGGCCTTCTGGTAGTTGAACGACACGTCGGTGACGAGATCCTTGACCACCGGGAAGGCGCGCAGCGGGGTCACCGTGATGACCTCGTCCTCGGAGAAGGTGCTCATCCGGGTCATGCACATCAGCCGCGGCCGGCCGTTGACCTCGGCACTGCAGGAGCCGCACCTGCCGGCCTTGCAGTTCCATCGCACGGCGAGATCCGGCGTCTGGGTCGCCTGCAGCCGGTGCACGATGTCCAGGACGACCTCGCCCTCGTTCACCTCGACGCTGAAGTCCTCGAGCTCGCCGTCGGTGTGGTCACCGCGCCAGACCCGGAAGCGCGCGTTGTAGGTCATCAGGCCTTCTCCTCCTCCGGCAGTGTCGCAAGCTCTTCGTCGGTCATGTACTTGTTCAGCTCGTCGCGCTCGAACAGCGACAGCAGCTCGGGCGGCATAACCGGCAGCGGCTGGTGGGTCACCTCGACCCCCTCGGCCCCAGGGCGGCAGACGAGGTTCACCTTGCGCCACTCGTTGCTCATCTTCGGGAAGTCGTCCCGGGTGTGGCCGCCGCGAGACTCCTCGCGGATCAAGGCCGAGCGGGCGATGCACTCCGAGACGATCAGCATGTTCGGCAGGTCGAGCGCCAGGTGCCAGCCCGGGTTGAACACATTGTCGCCCAGTACCGAGATCTTCCTGGCCCGCGCCTTGAGCGCCTCGAGCCTGGCCAGCGCCTCCTCGACCTCGTCCTTGGTGCGGATGATGCCGACCAAGTCGTTCATCGTCTGCTGCAGGTCGGCGTGGATGGCGTAGGGGTTCTCCCCGCCGCTCCCGGCGAACGGTGCCTCGGCCTCGCGACGCGCGTCCTCGACGTCGAGGTCGGTGACCGCGGGTCGCGCCCTGCCGAGCGCGTCGACGTACCGCGCAGCGCCGAGCCCCGCCCGACGGCCGAAGACGAGCAGGTCGGAGAGCGAGTTGCCGCCGAGCCGGTTGGAGCCGTGCATGCCACCAGCGACCTCACCGGCGGCGAACAGACCGGGTACGACGGCGGCGGCGCTGTCCGGGTCGACCTCGATGCCACCCATGACGTAGTGGCAGGTGGGCCCGACCTCCATCGGCTCGGCCGTGATGTCGACGTCCGCCAGCTCCTTGAACTGGTGGTACATCGACG
>JBPCND010000249.1:0-2791 GCA_051001655.1 Nocardioides sp.
GCGCATCGAGCTCGGCGAGTCGGGAGAGCACCTCGGGGGCGCGACGGGTGGTCAGCACGACGGCGGTCTCGGCCTCCTCGACCTCGTCCACACCGGCGATCGCCCGGGCGGCGGTGACGGCGATCTCATGCGACGCGACGAAGATGTGCACCGGGGCGTCGAGCCCGCGCACCAACGCTGCAGGGGTGTCGAGGACGAGCACGGCGCCGTGGTCCA
Source organism: Nocardioides sp. (assembly GCA_051001655.1). Lineage (GTDB taxonomy): Bacteria > Actinomycetota > Actinomycetes > Propionibacteriales > Nocardioidaceae > Nocardioides_B. The sequence continues at coordinate 217 of JBPCND010000249.1, forward strand.
TGACCGCGACCCGGTCGCAGAGCGCCTCGGCCTCTTCGAGGTAGTGGGTGGTCAGCACGAGCGTCCGGCCCTCGTCGTTCATGCCACGCAGCAGGTCCCACAGGTTCCGACGCGCCTGGGGGTCCACCCCGGCAGTCGGCTCGTCGAGGAAGACCACCTCTGGCTCATGCACCAGCGCACACGCGATGGCGAGGCGTTGCAGTTGGCCGCCGGAGAGCCGCTCGGTACGGGTCCCGGCCTTGTCCGTGAGACCGACCCGCTCGAGCCACCTGTCGGCCTGCTCCGCGCCGACGCCGTACAGGGCGCCGAAGGTGCGGATCTGCTCCAGGGCGGTGAGGCGTTCGAAGAATGCCGACGACTGCAGCTGGACACCGATGCGAGGAAGCAGCTTGGTGTTGCGGGGCCAGGGTGACTCCCCCAGCAACCGGACCTCGCCGGAGTCCGGGCGACGCAGCCCTTCGACCATCTCGAGTGTCGTGGTCTTCCCGGCACCGTTGGGTCCGAGGATCCCGAAGATCTCCCCGGGCGCGACCGAGAAGCTCACCTCGTCGACCGCCACGAGGTCGCCGTAGACCTTCCTCAGCCCTCGCGCCTCGATCGCGGGGTGCTGGGATCCCGTCATGGGGTCGACAGCAGGGTGCGCACCAGGCGCAGGCCCACCGAGAGCCGGGCGAGGTCGGCGTCGGTGTCGGAGCAGATCTCCTCGAGGGTTGCGACGGCCCGGGACACCACGACCTCGCCGTCCTCCTCCCAGTCCGCGATCCGGGTCGGCACGGACTTCTCCGACGACGTCTCCGCCAGCAGCTGGGCGGTGAGCCGGGCGTGCACCGAATGCAGGTCGTCGCGGAGCGCGGCGCGTGCCATCGTCTGCCAGCGGTCGTCACGCGGAAGGGCCAGGATCCGCTCCACCAGGGTCGCCAGTCCGAGCCGGTCACCCAGGGCGAAGTGGATACGGGTCACCTCCAGGGGGTCGAGCCCGTCGCGCTTCGCCGTCTCGACGATGCTGAGGACGGCGTACGCCGGCGGCATCACTGCCACGCGTGTGGCGAGGTCCTCGGGCACACCCTGTGCCATGAAGGCGTCCCGACGGGCCTCGAAGGCGTCGAGCTCGCGGCCGGTCAGGAGAGCAGGCAGCTCGGCGACGATCTGCTGGCCCATCACGCCGAAGAAGTCCACCGTGGCCTCGCAGGCGAGCGGCGGCCGCCGGTTGTTGACCAGCCAGCGGGAGGCACGCTCGACCAGGGTGCGGATCTCGAGCCGCATCCGGATCTGGACGTCGGTGCCGATCTTGTTGTCGTAGGAGTTGATCTCGTCGATCAACGCCCGGGACCAGAAGATCTCCCGGCCGACGAAGTTGGCCCGGACGAGCTCGGCCACCGTGGCACCGGTCTCCTCGGACAGCCGGTGGAAGAACGTGACGCCGGCGCCGTTGACGAGGTCGTTGACCACCTGGGTGGTGATGATCTCGCGTCGCAACGGGTGGCTCTCCATCCGCTCGCGGTAGGTCTGCCGCATGGCCGAGGGAAAGTAGCTGAACAGGTCGCTACGCAGGAACGGGTCGTCCGGCAGTTCGGTGCCCAGGATCTCGTCGGCCAGCACGATCTTGGTGTAGGCGAGCAGCACCGAGAGCTCAGGCGGCGTCAGGCCGACGTTGCGCTCGAGCCGCCGAGCGACGTCCCTACGGCTCGGCAGTGCCTCCAGCTCACGGTCGAGCAGTCCCTTCCGCTCGAGACGCCGGATCCAGTCCTCGTGAACGTGGAGGAGCGGCGCGGCCTGCTTCGTCGCCGACGCCAACGCGACGTTCTGCTCGTAGTTGTCGGCCAGCACGAGAGCGCCGACCTCGTCGGTCATCGACGCGAGCAGGTCGTTGCGCTGCTTCTGGGTCAGGTCGCCGTCGGCGACCACCTGGTCGAGCAGGATCTTGATGTTGACCTCGTGGTCGGAGGTGTCCACCCCCGCCGAGTTGTCGATGAAGTCGGTGTTGATCTGGCCCCCCGCAAGGGCGTACTCGATGCGACCCCGCTGGGTGAGGCCGAGGTTGCCTCCCTCCCCCACACACTTGCAACGCAGGTCCTCGCCGTCGACCCGGATGGCTTCGTTGGCCTTGTCGCCGACCTCGGCGTGGGTCTCGGAGGTCGCCTTGACGTAGGTGCCGATGCCGCCGTTCCACAAGAGGTCGACCTCCGCGAGGAGGATTGCTCGCATCAGCTCGGCAGGGGTCATCGAGGAGACCTGCGGGTCCAGGCCGAGCACGTCGCGGACAGCAGCGGAGAGCTGGATCGACTTGGCCGACCGTGCGTACACCCCGCCACCGTCGGAGATCAGCGACGCATCGTAGTCCTGCCAGCTCGATCTCGGCAGGTCGAAGAGCCGCCTGCGCTCGGCGTACGACGTCGTGGCGTCAGGGTTCGGGTCGAGGAAGATGTCACGGTGGTCGAACGCCGCGACCAGACGGATGTGCTCGGAGAGCAGCATCCCGTTGCCGAAGACGTCTCCGAACATGTCGCCGATGCCGACCGCGGTGAAGTCCTCACTCTGCGTGTCCACACCCCTTTCGCGGAAGTGGCGGCGGACC
>JBPCND010000250.1:0-3638 GCA_051001655.1 Nocardioides sp.
ATGCGGGTGGGAGACGAGTCTCCGCCTGTCATATCGTGCTCGTTCACCCCTCGATACGTGCGGAACATTCCCGTGCGGCATGCACCAGAGGTCGACCAGCAGATCGGTCTGGGCCCAGGATAGCAACAGCGGGACCCTGCATGCACATCGTGCGCCCGGCACCCCTCCCCCTCCCCCTCCCCAGTTGAGTCGCCACTCCCTCCCTGTTGAGTGGCCACCGCCTCCCTGTTGAGTGGCCACTGCCTCCGGAGGCCACGCGGAGTTCTTGACGCCTCAACGGGGACTGGCTGGCTTCTCAACTAAATGGGGGGTGTGAGGCTCTGTGGGCCGGGGTCACCCACCCGTGGCCGGCACCGACCTCGATCAGCACGCTCCCTCGGGCCAGCTCCCGGAGGTCGTCGTGTTCGACCACGAACATCACCGGTCCGGCCACGTCGACGAGCAGGGTCGACGCGCTGTCCTGCAGCGCAGCCTCGGCCGCACGAGGAGCGGTGACCGGCACCGGCCGGGATCCGGCGTCCCACCGGGCCATGGTCTCGCCGCCGGTGAACGCCAGCAGAGCCGAACGGCCGTCGCGACCCGCCATCAGGACAGTCGCCATGTCGGAGGTCCTGTCGTGGACGTTCCCCTCCTCGTCGTGCTCGACATCGCCAAGGACAGCTACCACCGGGACGAGCAGGCGCGCGTGCTGGAGCACCGACAGGGTGGCCGCGTGCCTTGTCGGGTCCCTCGCGTAGTGCGCGAGCGCCTCACGGACGACGTCGCTGACCGACCCGTCGTCGCCAGGGAAGCCGGGGTCGGGGATGCTGCGCACGACCAGATCCTCTCAGGTGTCCTCCCCACGGCCGACCGGCCGCCGTACCGCCGAACGGGCAAACCAGGCCCGTCCGCGCCCCACTCTGCCGTTTCGGCGCGGTTTGCCCGTTTGACGGCACCCTCTGCCGGGACCGACCAACTACGCTGGCGCCGTGGCTCCGGTGGACAGCGCGACCTGGCAGGCCCTCGGCCTGACCCTGACCCTGCTCGGCCTGTTGGCCAGCTTCTTGGTGTGGCGCCGACGCGGTGCGGCGTCGGGTGTGCGCACCGCCGCGTGGGCGCTGCTGCCGCTGGCCGCTGCGATGACCGGCACCTTGCGGCTCGGATGGGAGGTTGCCAGTGCGGTGGTCGACTGGGCGGTCCGGCTGGTGTTCAGCCCGCTCGTGTGGGGAGGAGTGCTGCTCGCGGGTGTATCGGTGGTGCTGTTCGTGGTGTCCGGTCTGATGCGACGACGCACCTCTGCGAGGCCGCCCTCGTCCACGCCTGTCGCTCCCGCCGCGGCCGCCCTGGGACGTGATCGTGGTCGGCCCGCCGTCGGCGACGAGGACATGGCCGACATCGAGGCACTGCTGAAGAAGCACGGGATCGGGTGAGTGGCGGCGACGTCCACGACTGGGCACGATCGGCGGCGGACGACGTGGTCGCACATGCGCGGCGGTCGACGCCGACGCTCGGTCTGAACCGGTTGGTGTGCGTCGACGGGCCGGCGGGTTCGGGCAAGACCACTCTCGCCTCAGCGATCTCGGAAGCGTGGCGAGCGGGGACACCGCGGTTGCAGCCAGCTCAGGTGCGCGTCCTGCATATGGACGACCTGTACCCAGGATGGCAGGGGCTTCGGGCAGGGATCGCGAAGGTCACCGACTCGGTGGTCGGCCCGCTCGCACGCGGTGAGGTCGGCGGCTACCGGCGCCACGACTGGCTGGCGCGAATCGAGGCCGAGTGGGTGGAGGTCGCCCCGGTCGACCTGCTGGTTCTCGAAGGCTGCGGGTCCGGGTCGGCGACGTACGCCGAGTCAATCACGACGCTTGCCTGGGTGGAGGTCCCGACGCCGGTCCGGCTCCGTCGAGGCGTCGCACGCGACGGTGTGGAGCTCCGCGACCACTGGATGAGGTGGATGGTCGAGGAAGGGAGGTTGTTCGCCGAAGACCGAACCCGCGAACGGGCCGACCTGTGCTTCACCGGCCAGGACGTCAGCGACGGAGCCCACGGATCCGACGGACCCGGCTGAGCGCCCTGCGCACGAGTCTCCTGCGGCGGTCGCCGACCCGTCGGACACGCCGGCTGCGTCTCGACAGCACCACGTTGCGGTGGACCATCGCGTCCGCCAGGGCCTGCGTGGCAGAGTCCGCCACGTCCGCGTCGGCCACCACGGGCTCATCGGCGGCGAAGGACCCCGGCAGCGGCATCAGGTCCTCGACCGAGCCGACGACATCGTAGCCACCGGCGACCAGGACCTCGGCGTGGTCCTGGGCCACCTCCCGGCACCAACCCTCGAGCCGGACGGGCAGCTTCGCGGGGACCCCTCTCTGGGAGGCCAGCAACCGGCGGGAGAGGTACATCTTGGCGGTCTCGCGGTAGTCCTCGCGCCGTGAGAGCCGATCATCGAGCGCCACGTTGACCCGCCGCAGCAGCTCGGCCTGCACCAGCCCCAGGGACTCGTTCGCGCGTGGCACCTCGCGGTCGAGCTGGGCGGCATCGACGCCGATCACCGAGCAGAACCGTTCCAGCAACACCTCGGGACGCGTGCCGGCGGGAGGCACGGTCACGACGTGGGTCCGCTCCGGGGGTGCGATGACCGACCACCGCCGGAGCACGGCTGGCAGGTCCTGCCCGGCCCAGAACGTCCGTGCTCTGCGCGACCGGGCGACGACGTCCTCGAGGTAGGCATCCAGCGGTCGCCGGCCGCTTCCGGTGATCCTCTGCTGCCACACCGACGGTATCGCTCGCGCGAGGTCCCGGACCGTGAGGACGACGTTCACCTCGACGTCGGGAAGGTGCTCGGCCAGGGTGCGGATCTGGTCGGTGGTGGCCGGGGCCAGGGACTCCTCGGTCAGCAGCAGGCGAGGAGCCGTCTCCGCGGCGACGAAGTCACGCAGCCGGGCGGGTGCGTCGTACGCCGACCGTGGGTCCACGCCCTCGCGCAGCCGTCCGCGCAGGGCGAGCATCACCGTGAAGGTGTCGGCCTTCGAGTCCGGGACCATCGCCAGCCCCTGTGCCCGCAGGGCGTCCCTGGACTGCCACAGGATCGACTGGAGGTACGACGTGCCGGTCTTCTGCAGGCCGATGTGCACGAAGCACTGCTGGCGCGGGCGGCCGGCGTCACTGGTCATGTCGGGCATTGAAGCATCCTCAGCGCGATGGCCTCCGGGGGAGGGCGTAGTTGCTCCATCGGGACTCGACCTCGAAACCGGAGCGCTGGTGATGCCCAGTGCACCAGTCGAGTCCTCCGAGTCGACGTCGAGCGACGCCTCGTCGAAACCTGCCGCTGGATAGGACGACAGCGCATGCCGCAGCAACGCCCCGGTCAGACCACGGCCGCGGTGGTCCCGGACGGTGCCGACCTTGGCGACGTACGCCTCCCGACGACCGGTGGCCGCGAAGTAGGCATCGAACTCGTTGGACTGGAGGTAGGCCACCACCCGGTCCGGGCTAACGCGGTCGACAACGACGAAGCTCAGCTCGGGCCGGAAGTTCCGGCTCTCGGTCACCCACTGCTTCCACATCACCTCGGTCCACGGGGTGAAGTCCGGGTGGTCGAGGAACGCCTCGTTGTGGGCTGCCTGCATCGCAGCGGACATGGACCGGTCGAAGCGACGCAGCAC
>JBPCND010000251.1:0-19309 GCA_051001655.1 Nocardioides sp.
AGTGATAACCGCTGAAAGCATCTAAGCGGGAAGCACGTTTCAAGATGAGGTTTCCCACCGGGTAACCGGGTAAGGCCCCCAGTAGACGACTGGGTTGATAGGCCGGAGGTCGAAGGTAGTAATACACGGAGCCGACCGGTACTAATAGGCCGAGGGCTTGTCCCTCAAAGATGTTACGCGTTCACTGTGTGGTTCCCGAGTTACGGTCGGGACCTGGTCGGCACCAGAGTAAGGGTGCCTCCGGGTCGATCTAACTCAAGAGAGTTTCGGCGGCCATAGCGACAGGGAAACACCCGGCTCCATTCCGAACCCGGAAGTTAAGCCTTTCAGCGCCGATGGTACTGCAACCGGGAGGTTGTGGGAGAGTAGGACGTCGCCGGACATTTACTTCGCGAAGAGGCCACCCGTTGGGTGGCCTCTTCGTGTTTGTCCGGCACCGAAGCAGAGGAGAGGTCTTGTGGCCGAGGGTCGTGGAAAGCCGCATCGTGGCGAGATACGGGGGGACAGCCGGAGCAGCGCCAGCGGCCGCAGAGGCGACGTGGGCGCTCGTCCCTGGTCTGATGGCTCGGATCGAGGCTCCGGGCGTGGACGGTCAGGCGGCCGTGGAGATGATCGCGTTTCCCGCACGGTGGACCAGGCGCAGTACGACGGCCCGGCGATCGATCCCGACATCACCGGTCGAGAGCTCGACCGGTCAGTCGCACAACATTTGAAGGGGCTGCCCGAGAAGCTCGCCGCCCGGGTCGCGCGGCATCTGGTGGCGGCGGGCCAGCTCATCGACGACGACCCCGAGACGGCTTACCGGCACACCCTGGCCGCGCGGGCGCGGGCCGCGCGGATCGCTGTGGTGCGCGAGGCGTGTGGCGAGGCCGCGTATCGCGCCGGGGAGTACGCCGAAGCGCTCTCGGAGCTGCGAGCGGCCAAGCGGATGAACGGCAACGCCGACTACCTTCCGGTCATGGCGGACTGCGAGCGTGCGCTCGGCCGGCCCGATCGTGCCCTCGCCTTGACCCGGAATCCCTCGGTCGCCCGTCTCTCGGACAGTCTCAAGGCGGAGATGACGATCGTGGAGGCGGGCGCCCGGCGTGACCGCGGCGAGCTGGACGCCGCCTTGCGCACCTTGGAGAACGCCCCGCTCCGTTCACAGTCACGGGCGGACTGGGTCGTGCGGTTGCGCTATGCCTATGCAGACACCCTCGCTGCCGCCGGTCGCACCGAGCAGGCGGTGGAGTGGTTCCACCGGACGATCGGCATCGACGGCAACGACATCACCGATGCGGCCGAACGAGCCGAGGAACTGGGCGACCCGTCTCCCTAAGCCGGTTTCCAGGCTCTTCGCGGATGAGCGTCGGTGAGGGGTTCGGGGCTGGCGGCGCCGGTGTCTCCGGTCGATGAAGACGCAGGTCAGCCGGTAGTCGGGGAGCTGGTCGAGCTGCCTCGTACCCCTTGCGGTGGTGATGTTCGGCAGCTCCTGAGGAGTGCCGTACTCGCACCACGCATCGCCTCGTCGCCGTCCATCACCAGCGCGGCGTGGGGCGCGTCCCTCGTCCACGAGCCGCTTCTTCAGGGCGCGGTTGCCTTCGGCGGTGTGGCTTTTCTCGGAGACGAATGTGTGGAACCTTGCTCGCCGCCGACGGCTCACGCCCCTACCGCCGACCGACCAGGCCAGCCGAGCCCGACCCACGCTGACCTACGAAGAGCCGGTTTTCAGGGCCCATCATCCACACGCACGCTTGTCCCCAGACCCAGCAACCGCCCACCCGTCGGGTAGCCGTCACGACCATGCTGGTGCCGAGGTGATGAGATGGTCATGGTGGAGCAGGGCGCGGACGCCGCCCCGGCAAACGTCGTCGCACTGGTCGGGAGGCTGACCGCGGTCCCGGAGGAACGGACGCTGCCGAGCGGGGACGTGATCGTCGCGTTCCGGATCTCGGTGCCCCGCTCGTCCACCCCGATGAGCAAGCGTTCCAAGCAGACCATGGACTGGGTGGACTGCGTATCGGCGGGTGCTCGATGTCGACGGAGTGCGCGGAGCTGGGTCGTTGGTGACGTCATCGAGGTCGACGGGGTCCTCCGGCGACGCTTCCTGCGTGGAGACGGAGCAGGCAGCACCCGACTCGAGGTCGAGGCGTTGCGCGTGCGGCGCGCTGCGTCGTGAGCGTGCCGTTCAGGCGTCGCGCAGGTCCCGCATGACGAGGCCCATTCGTGGCTTGGGGGAGAAGGACGTCGACTTGCGAGGCATCCGGACTCCGCGGGCCGCCGTATCCATCACCTGAGCAAGGCTCGGGGGACGGACGGCCACGACGAGCCCAGGTTGTCGATCGGTGGCGTGCATCGCCTGGTCGAGACTGTGGTGGTAGCTGATCTGCTCCTCGGCGACGTGCCAGGCCGGAAGCAGGTCCTGATGCAGCACCGCGGCGTCGACCTCGCGCGTGCGCTTGGTGCGCAGCACCGCCCAGGACTCCCCGTCACTGACAGCGAAGCTGGCCTCGGCATCCTGACGGCCCGACTCGGACCAGGCTGCGAGGGCCGACTCCCGGTCGGGGTTCAGGTCGAGGGTGTCCCCCCGGTCCGAGCTGAGCTCTCGAAGGTCTGCGAAGGTCAAAGCAGACACGGAGCGGTGGATCGACCCCACCCGCAGAGCCTGGTCGTTCTGGTCCACCAGCATGGCCAGCCCGTAGTCCCACGCCGAGGACTCAGGTGGTGTGTCCGGGGGGCGTAGCTCATCCTGGAGCCGCAGGTAGGCCGCGTAACGATGGTGTCCGTCCGCGATGAGCACCTGGCTCGGGGCGAGCTGGGCGGCCACCGCGTCGAGCAGGTCGACCTGGTCCACCGACCACAGTCGGTGGGTGCTCCCGTCGAGCGCTGAGAAGTCTGCAAGGGCACGCGTCTCCGTGATCTGGCCGATCAGCGCCCGCAACTCGGCCGTACCCTCGTGCACGAGCAGGATCGGCTCGAGGTTGGTGCGGGTGGTGCGCATCAACACCGTCCGGTCATCGACAGGGCCGGCCATCACGTCCTCGTGCGGCAGGATCACCCGCTCGGACTCCTCACGCAGGGCTGCGAGGCCGATGAGACCACGCACCGTGACCTGCTCGGCGGTGTACTCGTAGACATAGAGGCTCGGCCTCTCGTCTGCCAGGAGATAGGAGCACCGCCGCCAGTCCTCGAGTCGTTCGCGGACAGCCACATAGGGGCGCTCGAATCGACGTGAAAGGATCAGTCGGACGATGTTGTGCCGGTTGGCCTGTTCGAGGCGACGGACCGTGTCCGCATCGAGGACGTCGTACGGCGGTGAGACGACCGTGGACAGGTCGCCCACCGTCTCGGGGTCGAACCGCAGCCCACGGAATGGCGCCAGCCGGAACGGCCGACGGTCGGCACGGAAGTCCTGCGGGGGTGAGCTGTCGCCGGCCATCGCAGCATCGTACGAGAACCGAACCGACCACCCGCAACAGGAGCCACACCGTGCTGCAGGCAAGCGAGTCTCCCCTGTGCCAGGCCTACGACGTTGCGCTGCTCGATCTCGACGGCGTGGTCTACATCGGCCCCGACGCGGTCCCGGGTGCGCCCGGACACCTCAACCGGGCGAGGGTTGCCGGGATGCGGCTCGCCTTCGTGACCAACAACGCCGCGCGACCTCCGGCAATGGTGGCCGAGCATCTCCGCGAGCTCGGTGTGTCGGCCGGCGCCGAGGACGTGGTCACCAGCGCGCAGGCTGCCGCGAGCCTTCTCGCCGACCGCTGCGAGCCCGGTGCCGCCGTCTTCGTCATCGGTGGACAGGGCCTGTTCGAAGCACTGGAGGAGCGAGGGCTGCGTCCGGTGCAGGACGTCGCAGCGGGACCTGTGGCCGTGGTGTCGGGCTACCACCGCGACCTACGGTGGGGAACTGTGAGCGACGGCTCCATCCTGGTCGGTCGGGGGCTGCCGTGGGTGGCTGCGAACACGGACATGAGCGTTCCCACGTTGCACGGTCGAGGACCCGGCAACGGGGTGCTCGTGGACACGGTGGCCCGCTTCGCAGGTGCCACCCCGGTGGTGGCCGGCAAGCCCCTGTCGCCGCTGTTCCAGGAGACGGTCCGCCGCGTCGGAGGCACGCACCCGCTGGTGGTCGGCGACCGGCTCGACACAGACATCGAAGGCGCGGTCAACGGCGGGTACGACAGCCTCCTGGTGCTGACCGGGGTCACCGGGCTCGAGGAGCTCGTTGCGGCGCCGAGCCACCAACGGCCGTCGTACCTCGCCTCCGACCTCGGGGGCCTGGCCGTGCCACATCCGGCACCTCGCGTGCTCCTGGGCGAGCTCACCGGGGAGAGCCCGGGCGAGAAGCCGGTCGGGGACCGGCCCGGGGCGGCCGTCCAAGTCGGTGCGGTCACCGCACGGGTCCGAGGCGGCCGGCTGGAGGTCGACGCACCGGTCGACGGGCACGTCGACGTCGACGACTGGTGGCGCGCGGCGGCGTGTACGGCCTGGCGCCATCTCGACACGACCGGCGAGCCGGTATCCCTCGCGGGACTGCAGCTGCCGAGTAGCGTGGGACCGCGCCCGTCACGAACCTGATGAACCCTGACGACCCCATGACACCGAGCCGAGCCAGCCGACGGAGAGGCACCTGTGACCGATGTGACACCCGAGGAGCCGAACAGCACCGGCCATGCGGAGGTCGACGCGGCACTCCTGACCCTCGAGGACCTGTCCGGTCGCCCCGTCGAGGAGCACGTCGCGGTGTTCGTGGCCGTGCATGACCAACTCCGCGATGTCCTCTCGGACCCCGGCACCGCCGCCCTCGGCTGAGCCGACCCACTGATGGCCCCGCGTCGCCTGCGTCTCGACGCCGAGCTGGTGCGCCGTGGCCTTGCCCGGTCCCGCGACCACGCGAGCGAGCTCATCGGTGCCGGCCGCGTCCGGGTCGCCGGAGCACGGGCCACCAAGGCCGCCACCGGGGTCACCACCGATATCGCGCTCGTCGTCCTGAAGGGCCCCGAGCGGCCCGACTACGTCTCCAGAGGCGGACACAAGCTGGCTGGCGCGCTGGCGGTGTTCGAAGCGCTGGGGCTCGAGGTGGCGGGTCGGCGCTGTCTCGACGCCGGAGCCTCGACCGGAGGGTTCACCGACGTCCTGCTCCGCTCCGGAGCGGCGCAGGTGGTCGCGGTGGACGTCGGTTACGGTCAGCTGGCGTGGTCCCTGAGGCAGGACGCGCGCGTCAGGGTGCACGACCGCACGAACGTCCGCGACCTCACCGTGGAGGTCGTCGGGGGCCAGGTCGACCTCGTCGTCGGAGACCTGTCGTTCATCAGCCTCGAGCTCGTGCTCGGCCCGTTGATCTCCGTCACGGCGGTGGAGGGTGACCTGGCCTTGATGGTGAAGCCGCAGTTCGAGGTGGGTCGCGAGATGGTGGGCAAGGGAGGCGTCGTCCGCGACCTCGACCTCCGGGCCTCGGCGGTCGAGGGGGTCGTGGCTGCGGCCGGGGGTCGAGGCTGGGGCTGCCGGGCGGTCATCACCAGCCCCCTGCCCGGCCCCTCGGGCAACGTGGAGTACTTCGTGTGGATCAGACGGGGTGACGGGCTCGTGGATCGGGCGGATATCGAGGCGGAGGTACGCCGTACCGCTCACCTGGGGGTGCCGGGTGAGAAGGTGGTGCCGTGACTGGCTCCGTGACTGGCCCATGACTGGCCCATGACTGGCACCGAGATCCGGCGCGTCCTGGTGGTGGCGCACACCGGCCGGCCGGACGCCCGAGAGGTAGCTGCCCGGTTCTGCTCCGCCCTCGCCGACCACGGCATCGGCGTCCGCCTGCTCCGGGATGAGGCCGAGGACCTCAAGCTCGACCTTCCCGGGCTCGAGGTCGCCGACCGAGAAACCGCGTCCGAGGGGTGCGAGATCGCCGTCGTGTTCGGTGGGGACGGAACCCTGCTGCGGGCCGCGGAGCTGACCCATGAGACCGGCACCCCGCTGCTCGGGGTGAACCTCGGACACGTCGGTTTCCTCGCCGAGGCCGAGCACGACGACGTCGAGTCGACGATCGACGCGGTCGTGCATCGCCGCTACACCACCGAAGAACGCCTGACGCTCGATGTGCACGTCTACCGGGACAAGGAGCAGGTCGCCAGCACCTGGGCGCTCAACGAGGCAAGCGTCGAGAAGGCGGCCCGTGAACGCATGATCGAAGTGGTCGTCGAGGTGGACGGCAGACCGCTGTCGAGGTGGGGTTGTGACGGTGTCGTCTGCGCCACCCCCACCGGTTCGACGGCCTACAACTTCAGCGCCGGAGGTCCGATCGTGTGGCCAGGAGTGGAGGCCCTGTTGATGGTCCCGATCAGCGCCCATGCGCTGTTCGCCCGGCCGATGGTCGTGGCTCCCAGCTCGGTCCTCGCCGTGGAGGTTCTGGCCCGGACCGACGGGGCCGGGGTGCTGTGGTGCGACGGTCGACGGACCGTCGACCTCCCCCCCGGGGCTCGGATCGAGGTACGCCGCGGCCGGCAACCCGTCCGGCTTGCTCGGCTCCATGAAGCCCCGTTCACGGATCGGCTCGTCGCCAAGTTCGACCTCCCCGTCGCCGGCTGGCGCGGCGCAGCCGAACGTCGACGACGCAGCGAGGCCGACGATGCTTGAGGAGCTCAGGATCAGGGATCTCGGGGTGATCGAGGAGTCGGTCCTCGAGCTAGGGCCGGGGTTCACCGTGCTCACTGGGGAGACCGGGGCGGGCAAGACCATGGTGGTCACTGCATTGGGGCTGCTCCTGGGTGGTCGAGCGGACTCGGGCGCGGTGCGCACGGGAAGCAGGGCGGCCCGGGTCGAGGGTCTGCTCCGGATGCCGGAGGCGAACGCTGCGTGGGCGGTCGGCCGCACAACCCGGGTCGACGTCCTCGGCGGCGAGGTCGAGGAGGGTGCCCTGCTCGTCGCCCGCCAGATCTCCGCCGAGGGACGCTCCCGTGCCTTTGTGGGCGGATCGGCCTGCCCCGTCGGCACGCTGTCCGGGCTGATCGACCCCCTGGTCGCGGTGCACGGACAGTCCGACCAGCATCGGTTGCTCCACCCGGTGGCCCAGCGTGACGCCGTCGACCGGTTCGCGGGAGCGGAGGCATCCTCGCTGCTCGCGTCCTGGCAGGTGCTCTACCGGGAGCTGCGCAACACCGACGTCGAGCTGGCCGAGGTCATCGCGTCGGCGCGCGAGCGTGCCCGTGAGGCGGACCTGCTCCGGTTCGGCCTCGGGGAGGTCGAGGCGGTGACACCGGAGCCCGGCGAGGACGTCGATCTCGCAGCGGAGGAGTCACGGCTGGGGTTCGCCGACTCGTTGCGCACGGCCGCCGTACAGGCCCGGGAGTGCCTCTCCGACGAGGAGGGGGGCGCGGACGCCCTGAGTGCCGTCTCGGCAGGTCGCAGGCTGCTCGACGGCGTGCGCGATCACGACCCGGAGGTGGCCGCACTCGGCGACCGGCTGGCGGAGGTGAGCTACCTGCTGGCCGACGTCGCTGCCGACGTGTCGTCGTACTCCACCGGCATCGAGACCGACCCCGCGAGACTCGGCCACGTCTCCGAGCGACGTGCTGCTCTGACCGCGCTGACCCGCAAGTACGGCGAGACCATCGACGAGGTGCTGGCGTGGGCATCCGCGGCCGCCCTACGCCTGCGTGACCTTGACGGGACAGACGACCGGATCGAGCAGCTGCGCCAGCTGCGTGCCGAGCTCCGGAAGGAGCTCGGTGGCGTGGCCGCGCGGCTGTCTGCGGCCAGGTCGGACGCTGCTGCCCGGCTCGGCCAGGTGGTCACCGCGGAGCTGACGGCCCTCGCCATGCCCGATGCCCGGGTCACCGTCCGGGTCGCCCAGGTCGAGGATCCGGACGGCTTGGCCGTGGGTGGCTCGACCGTTCGGTTCGGTCCCTCCGGCGTCGACGAGGTCGAGCTGTTGCTCGCGGCCGACGGGGCCGCCGATCGTCCGCTGGGCAAGGGCGCCTCGGGCGGTGAGCTCTCCCGGGTCATGCTGGCCGTCGAGGTCTCCCTGGCCGCCAGCAACCCCGTGCCCACCTTTGTCTTCGACGAGGTCGACGCCGGGGTGGGCGGCAAGGCGGCGGTCGAGGTTGGCCGGCGGCTGGCTCTGCTGGCCAGGCATGCCCAGGTGCTGGTCGTCACCCACCTGCCACAGGTGGCGGCCTTCGCCGACCAGCACGTCGTGGTCGTGAAGAGCAGCGACGGCTCGGTGACGAGCTCGGGGCTCACCAGTCTCGACGAGGCCGGCCGGGTGCGGGAGCTCTCCCGGATGCTGGCCGGCATGGAGGACTCCGACACAGCCCGCGCCCACGCCGAGGAGCTGCTGGCCGCGGCTCAGGAGGCCCGGACCGGCTGAGCCGAGAGCAGCCGGACGCCAGCCGAGGCCGGCCGGGTCGACGCCGAGCGCACGTCGTTCACGTCCAAGGAACGCTTGTCGAGGCGTGACATCATGGCGGCGCCATGAAGTTACCCGCCCGTCAGTCGTCGGCCACCAAGCTGCCCGGGATCACCGGGACCGCTCGTGTCGACCGCCGTACCAGCGCCGTCGTCCGTCGTTCGCGACCCGGCGACATCGCTGTCATCGACCACCTCGACCTCGACCGTGTGCATGCCGAAGCACTGGTGGACGCCGGGGTGTCTGCGGTGGTGAACGCCTCCTCGTTCATCTCGGGAAGGTATCCCAACCTGGGTCCCGACCTGCTCGCACGAGCCGGAGTGATCCTGGTGGACAGCGCCGGAACCGGCGTCCTGCGGTCGGTGCAGGACGGCGCCACCATCCGGTTGTACGACGGGGCGGTGTACCACGGCCAGGACGTCCTCGCACACGGCCAGCTCCTGACCCCGGCCGACGTTGCGGAGCTGATGGAGCAGGCCAGAAGTGGGCTTGCCACGCAGCTGCAGAGCTTCACCCACAACACGACCGAGTTCCTGCGACGTGAGCAGGATTTGCTCCTGCACGGTCAAGGCATTCCGAAGCTCCGCACGCGACTCGAAGGGAGACCGGCGGTCGTGGTGGTGCGGGGCTACGACTATCGCGAGGACCTACGTCGACTCCGCCGGTTCGTTCGCGAGCAGCGGCCCGTGCTGATCGGGGTCGACGCCGGCGCGAACGCGCTCGTCGAGGCGGGCCTCAAACCTGATGTCGTCGTGGTGGGGGAGCTCGGGCTGGGCAAGGGCGCCGCCGGCGACCACGGCCAGACCGCCTCGGACAAGGCGCTGCGGACCGCACGCGACGTGGTGCTGCACACGGACCGGTCGGGCCGGGCGGTCGGCAGCGACCGGCTCGAGCGCCTCGGGGTCCGACCACGTCGGATCGGTGCGTCCGGACTGACCGAGGATGTCGCCCTCCTCGTGGCCGACACCTCGGGAGCGTCGCTGGTGATCGCCGTCGGCACGCACAGCACGCTCGACGAGTTCTTGGACCGGCAACGATCCGGGCTGGCCAGCACGTTCCTCACCCGGTTGAGGATCGGGTCCAAGCTTGTCGACTCCAAGAGCGTTGAGCAGCTCTACTCCGGCCGGATCCGACTGTGGCACCTGGCTGTGGTCGTGCTCGCGGGTCTGCTGGCCCTCGGGATGGCGATTGCCGCGACCCCGGTCGGAGGGGAATGGTGGACAACCCTGCGCGACGTCCTCGACGACCTCTTCTCCTGGATCCAAGGACTCTTCTCGTGATCTCGTTCCGCTACCACATCGTCTCGATCGTCTCGGTCTTCCTCGCCCTCGCCGTGGGAGTCGCGCTGGGCGGTGGGCCACTCAAGGGTGAGGTCGACAACACCCTGGTCGACCAGGTGAAGGCGGACCGGGCGGTCAAGGCCGACCTCCAGGTGGAGATCGCCGCCCTCAAGGCCACCAACGGTTTCTCCGACGACTTCGCCGAGACGATCGCCCCCGGCCTGGTCGGTGGCGTCCTCAAGGGTCGGGTGGTCACTCTCGCGGCGCTCCCTACCTCCGCGCAGTCCGAGGTCGTGGCGCTCGCCGACATGGTGGCGACCGCTGGAGGCAGCGTCGGAGGCACTGTCCAGATCGGCGACGGGATGCTCGACGTCGAGAACAGGCAGCTGGTCGACGAGCTTGCCAGCCAGCTGCTCGACGGGGCTCCCGGCATCAGCGTCCCGGCGGATGCCAGCGGCTAGGAGCGGATGGGTGCGCTGATCGCCCGGGCGATCGGCACCGACGAGCTCCCCGGTGGAGCCACGGTCGACGGGGCGTCCAACAGCATCCTGGCAGGACTCTCCACGGCCGGTCTGATGTCGGTCGACGGAGAGCTGAACCGGCGGGGGAGCCTCGTGCTCTTCGTCGGCGGCCCCGGCTCGGGGTCGACCGAGCAGCGGCAAGGGGTGAACACGATCGCCACCGCGCTAATCACCGCGGTCGACGCGGACACCGACGGTTCGGTGGTGGCCGGTCCGATCGCGTCTGCTCGTGAGGGCGGCCTCATCGCAGCGATCCGGCAGGACGTCACCGCCGCTCAGGAGGTGTCGACGGTCGACGTACTCGGACGGACCGCTGCCCGGATCGTCACCGTGATGGCACTGGCGGGTCAGGGCAGCGGGCAGACCGGGCAGTTCGGAGTGGTCGATGCCGCCGACGGGGCCATGCCCGGAGCCACGGACAGTGGTTCCGGAGAAGCGGCCGGCGAGTAGTGTTGGTAGGCTCGAACCCCGTGGACGATTGTTCGGAACTCGGATCCGACTGGCCGCTCCAGCGCACTCACACCACGACGCCACGGGAGTTCACTTGGCCGCATCGCAGCCGACCAAGCACGTCTTCGTCACCGGAGGCGTCGCCTCCTCGCTGGGCAAGGGCCTCACGGCATCCTCCCTCGGGAGTCTGCTGAAGTCCCGCGGCCTCCGAGTCACCATGCAGAAGCTCGACCCCTACCTCAACGTCGACCCAGGGACGATGAACCCGTTCCAGCACGGCGAGGTGTTCGTCACCAACGACGGAGCCGAGACCGACCTCGACATCGGGCACTACGAGCGGTTCCTCGACACCGACCTGGTGGGGGCGGCCAACGTGACGACCGGCCAGATCTACTCCGCCGTCATCGCCAAGGAGCGGCGCGGGGACTACCTCGGCGAGACCGTCCAGGTGATCCCCCACATCACCAACGAGATCAAGGAACGGGTCCGGGCGATGGCCGGTCCCGGGGTGGACGTGGTGATCACCGAGATCGGCGGCACCGTCGGTGACATCGAGTCGCTGCCGTTCCTCGAGGCTGCCCGTCAGGTGCGGCACGACGTCGGCCGGGACAACTGCTTCTTCCTGCACGTCTCGCTGGTGCCCTACATCGGCCCGTCCGGAGAGCTCAAGACCAAGCCCACCCAGCACTCCGTGGCGGCACTACGCTCGATCGGCATCCAGCCGGACGCGATCGTCTGCCGCTCCGACCGGGACATCCCGGACTCGATGAAGCGCAAGATCTCCTTGATGTGCGACGTCGAGGAGGAGGCGGTGGTCAACGCCAGCGACGCCCCGTCGATCTACGACATCCCCAGGGTGCTGCACAGCGAGGGTTTGGACGCCTACGTCGTACGACGGCTGAACCTGCCGTTCCGTGACGTCGACTGGACGGAGTGGGACGACCTGCTGCGCCGGGTGCATCACCCGGCCGAGGAGGTCACGGTCGCGCTGGTGGGAAAGTACATCGACCTGCCCGACGCCTACCTCTCGGTCGCCGAGGCACTGCGCGCAGGTGGCTTCGCGCACGAGTCGAAGATCAACCTGCGCTGGGTCCCCTCCGACGATTGCCAGACCCGGGAGGGCGCCGCCCGCCACCTCGCGGACGTGGATGCGGTGTGCGTCCCCGGCGGGTTCGGGATCCGCGGGATCGAGGGCAAGGTGGGTGCGCTGGAGTTCTCCCGCACCCACGGCATCCCGACCCTGGGCCTGTGCCTGGGCCTGCAGTGCATGGTGATCGAGTACGCACGGCACCAGGCGGACCTCCCCGAGGCGGACTCGACCGAGTTCCATCCGGGGTGTGGCGAGCCGGTGATCGCGACGATGGCCGAGCAGGTCTCCTTCGTCGAGGGTGCCGGCGGTGACATGGGCGGCACCATGCGGCTCGGTCTCTATCCGGCGGAGCTGCAGGACGGCTCGCTGGTGCGTGAGGCCTACGACGAGGCCAAGGTCGAGGAGCGACACCGGCATCGCTACGAGGTCAACAACGCCTACCGCGACCGACTCGAGGCGGCAGGCATGGTGTTCTCGGGCACCTCCCCGGACAACAACCTGGTCGAGTTCGTGGAGCTGCCGCGGGAGGTGCACCCCTACTACGTGGGAACCCAGGCGCATCCCGAGCTGCGGTCGCGACCCACCCGGCCGCATCCGCTGTTCTCCGGCCTGGTCGGTGCAGCCATCGAGCGGCAGCGCGAGCAGCGGCTGGCGATCGACGAGTCGGCTCTGCGGCGCACCACCGCCGAGGAGTCGTGAGGGTCACCATCGGGGACACCGCCGAACAGTGGCCGGTCCATGAGATCGAGCGGATCTGGCAGGGCTCGGCCCCCTTCTCGGTGCGTCAGGACGTGATCTCCCGCCCCTCGGACCCCGAGGAGCAGTTCGGGCGACTGGTGCTCGAGCACCCGGGTGCCGTGGTGATCCTCGCGGTCGACGAGCAGGAGCGGGCCTTCGTGGTGCGGCAGTACCGCCACCCCGTCGGTCATCGTCTCGTCGAGCTGCCGGCCGGTCTGCTCGACGTAACGGGGGAGGACCCTCAAGTCGCAGCCGAGCGGGAGCTGCGTGAAGAGGCGCAGCTGGTCGCGGAGGAGTGGACGCACTTGCTGTCGACGTACTCCTCGCCGGGGCTCACTAGCGAGCAGATCCACGTCTACCTCGCCCGGGGACTCGGCGAGGCACCCGACCGCGGAGCCGACTTCGAGCTGCACCACGAGGAGGCCGACATGACCTCGGAGTGGGTGCCGGTGAGCGACCTGCTGGACGGCTTCATGGCGGGTCGGCTCGCCAACGGCCCGCTCGGCCACGCGGTGCTGACCTACGTGATGGGCGGGCACGCGGCCGACCCCTCCCGGTAACGCTGGGCGCGTCCAGGGGCAATACACTCGCGGGGGTCCGCCGCCCGACGGCGTGGCGGTCATCACAGTCGAGAGGAAGCCGAGGTCGATGAGGGTCGGCGTACCGAAGGAAGTCAAGGTCCACGAGTACCGCGTGGCGTGCACGCCCGCAGGGGTCCACGAGCTGGTGACCCACGGTCACGAGGTCTTCGTGGAGACATCAGCGGGCCTGGGGTCATCGATTCCGGACGAGGAGTACGCCGCCGCCGGTGCCACCATCCTGGCCACTGCGGACGAGGTCTGGGAGACCGGTGGCCTGATCCTCAAGGTGAAGGAGCCGATCGAGCTCGAGTACGACCGGATGCGGGAGGGACAGGTGCTGTTCACCTATTTGCACCTCGCCGCCGACAAGCCGCTCATCGAGGAGCTGACCGGCCGCGGGGTGACCGCGATCGCCTACGAGACGGTGCAGACCCCCAACGGGGCGCTGCCCCTGCTCGCCCCGATGAGTGAGGTCGCGGGCCGACTCGCGCCGCAGGCGGGTGCCTACCATCTGATGCGGGCCGGTGGAGGACGGGGCGTGCTGCTCGGCGGAGTCTCCGGGGTGTACGCCGGGAAGGTCGTGGTCATCGGCGCCGGGGTGTCCGGGATGAACGCGGCCGCGATCGCCCTGGGCATGCAGGCGGAGGTGCTGCTGCTCGACAAGAACGTCGAGGCGCTGCGCCAGGCCGACCGGATCTACCAGGGCCACCTGCAGACGGTGGCCTCGAACTCCTACGAGGTCGAGCGTGCCGTCGTCGACGCCGACCTGGTGATCGGCGCGGTGCTCGTCCCCGGGGCGAAGGCACCGACGTTGGTCTCCAACGACCTGGTGTCGCGGATGAAGCCCGGGTCGGTCCTGGTCGACATCTCCATCGACCAGGGCGGCTGCTTCGAGGACTCCCGGCCCACCACGCACGCCGATCCGACCTACGCGGTGCATGACTCGATCTTCTACTGCGTGGCGAACATGCCTGGCGCGGTCCCGCACACCTCGACCTACGCGTTGACGAACGTCACGCTGCCCTACGTCGTGGCGGTCGCCGACAAGGGCTGGCAGCAGGCGCTGCGCGACGACCACTCCCTCGCCCTCGGCCTGAACACCCACGCGGGACAGGTCACCAACGCACCCGTCGCCGACGCCCACGGACTCGAGTGCCGCGCCCTCGACGAGGTGCTGGTCTGACCGGTCGGGCACGCCGTGAGTGAGGTCGTCAGCGGACCGTCCGCCCTGCAGCGGGCGGTCCGGACCTACCTCGACCACCTAGTGGTCGAGCGCGGTCTAGCCGACAACACCTTGAAGTCCTACCGTCGTGACCTCCGGCGCTATCTGGTTTTCCTGGCCGCACGCGACGTCGAGGACCCCGCTGCTGTGCGGGAACAGGTGGTGACCGACTTCCTCAGGGCGCTGCGCGAGGGTGACGCCGAGCACCCGCCGTTGAGCGCGGCGTCGGCGGCGCGCACGGTCGTGGCGGTGCGCGGGTTCCACCGGTTCGCGGTGCGGGAGGGCCTCGCCGCGGTCGACCCGTCGGCCGCCGTACGCCCGCCGACTCCGGGGAGACGCCTCCCGAAAGCGCTGCCGCTGGCCGACATCGAACGCATCCTGGAGGCGGCGGGTGCCCCCGGCACGGCGTTGGCAATGCGCGACCGGGCACTGCTCGAGGTGCTCTACGGCACGGGTGCCCGGATCTCGGAGGCAGTCGGCCTCGACGTGGACGACCTCGACCTTGCCGGCCGGCCCGACGAGTCCGGTCCTGTGCAGGGGACCGTCCGGCTGCTCGGAAAGGGTGGCAAGGAGCGGATCGTCCCGATCGGCTCCTACGCCTGCTCCGCGACGCAGGCATACCTCGTGCGGGGCCGCCCCCAGCTCGCGGCAGTCGGCTCCGGCCTCGCTGCGGTCTTCCTCAACGCCCGCGGGGGTCGACTGTCGCGGCAGAGTGCCTGGACGGTGCTGACCAAGGCGGCGGAGCGGGCCGGCGTCACCGCGGAGGTCTCGCCGCACACCCTGCGACACTCGTTCGCCACCCATCTCCTCGACGGCGGCGCGGACGTCCGGGTCGTCCAGGAGCTGCTCGGCCATGCCTCCGTGACCACCACCCAGGTCTACACGTTGGTCACCGTCGACTCCCTGCGCGAGGTCTACGCCACGTCGCACCCGAGGGCCCGCGAATGAAGGTGTTGTGCACAGAGATGTCCCCAGGACAAGCACCGGTTGTGCACGGCGCGCCTGCGGAATTCACACCCCGTCCCCAGATTTACTGAGTGTGTCAGTCCGGTTCCCGGTCAGGTTGTCGGTCGAGAACCACACCACATAGAGTCGCCGCGTTGCGCGCGACACGAACACATGTCGACTCATCGACATGGCGCGCAGCCCCGGCCAGTCAGGGAGGCAGCACGTGAACGACTTCGGAGCAGGCTCGTCCGGCAGTGCCTTCGTGATCCCCCCTCTGGTCCATCCGACCCTGACCCACCCCAGCCATGCCTCGATGCCCAGTTCGTCGGACGCCGAGGACACAGGAGACACCGATCGCGTGAGCGAGCCCCTGCCCTTCCCCTCTATCGAGAGGGTGATTGGCCCCACCGGGCGACCGGTGCCCGACCTGCCTGAGCCGCGGCCGATCAGCATCCACGGCAACGCCCGGATCATCGCGATGTGCAACCAGAAGGGTGGCGTCGGCAAGACGACGACCACGATCAACCTGGGTGCTGCCCTGGCGGAGTACGGCCGCAAGGTGCTGCTGGTCGACTTCGACCCGCAGGGCTCCCTCTCGGTGGGCCTCGGCCTCAACCCGCACGAGATGGACCTCTCGATCTACAACCTGTTGCTGCAACGGGACGTCACGATCCACGACGTCATCGTCAAGACCAACGTGTCGGGGATGGACCTGTTGCCCAGCAACATCGACCTCTCCGCCGCTGAGGTGCAGCTTGTCCACGAGGTGGCCCGCGAGCAGACCCTCCGGCGGGTGCTCGCCCCGGCGATCTCAGAGTACGACGTCATCCTGATCGACTGTCAGCCCTCCCTCGGCCTGCTCACCGTCAACGCGCTGACAGCCTCCGACGGGGTGATCGTCCCCCTCGAGTGCGAGTACTTCGCGCTGCGCGGCGTCGCCTTGCTCAAGACCACGATCGACAAGGTGCAGGAGCGCCTCAACCCCAAGCTGCAGATCGACGGGGTGCTCGGCACGATGTACGACGGACGCACCCTGCATGGTCGCGAGGTCATGCAGCGGCTGGTCGAGGCATGGGGGGACACGGTGTTCCACACGGTGATCCGACGCACGGTGAAGTTCTCCGACTCGACCGTCGCCGGTGAGCCGATCACCACCTACGCCGGAACCTCGGCCGGCGCCGAAGCCTACCGCCAGCTGGCCAAGGAGGTGGCAGCTCGTTGTCTCGACGTGTGAGTCTGCCGGGCGCCGACGACCTGTTCCGACCGACCGTCGTCCCCGACCCGGAGGATGACGCCGCAACGAGCCAGAGCTCGGACGAAGAACCGGGAGCTGCCGAGGGCGACATCGACCCTGTGGAGCCGCCTTCCGGCCGGGCCCCTTCCGGCCGGGTCCGGCACGACGAGAAGATGACTGTCTACGTGACCTCCGACGAGCTGCTCGACCTCGAGCACGCGCGGTTACTTCTGCGACGTCATCACAGCCTCGCGGTCGACCGCGGTCGGCTGGTGCGCGAAGCGGTGGCGCTCGTGCTCGCCGACTTCGAGGTGCAGGGAGCGGACTGCGCCCTCGTGCAGCGGCTGACCCAGGAGTGAGCTGGTGAGCATCGGCGTGGCGTCGGCTCCGCATGCCAGTGCACGGCTGCTGGCGGTTGATCCCTCCGGACGGGAGTCGAGCGGCGGGTTCGCCGTACGTCTGGAGAACTTCGAGGGCCCCTTCGACCTGCTGCTCAGTCTGATCTCGAAGCACAAGCTGGACATCACCGAGGTCGCGCTGTCGAAGGTCACCGACGAGTTCATCGCCTTCATCAAGATCGGCGGCAAGCGGTGGGACCTCGAGCAGACGTCGTCGTTCCTCCTCGTCGCTGCCACCCTGTTGGACCTCAAGGCCGCCCGCCTTCTCCCGCACGGGGACGTAGAGGACGAGGAGGACCTCGCGCTCCTGGAGGCCCGGGACCTGCTCTTCGCCCGGCTGATGCAGTACCGCGCCTACAAGCAGGTCGCCGCGATCCTGGCGAACCGGATGTCCGGCGAGGCGCTCCGGCACCCTCGCGCCGTCGGTCTCGAGGAGCGGTTCGCCACGCTCCTGCCCGATGTGCTCATCGGTCTCGGTCTGGACGAGTTCGCCGCTCTGGCCGCGCGTGCAATGGCGCCCAAGCCGGTCCTGGAGCTGTCGCTGGCACACCTCCATGCGCCGAACGTCAGCGTGAAGGAACAGGCGGCGGTGGTCGTCGAGCGGCTCCGGCGGCAGGGCACGATGACCTTCCGCGCCCTCGCCGGCGACGCGCCCGACATGCTGACCAAGGTCGCGCGGTTTCTGGCGCTGCTCGAGCTGTTCCGAGAGGGCGCCGTCGGCTTCGAGCAGGTCACCCCGCTCGGCGAGCTCACGGTCCGCTGGGTCGGCTCCTCGGACGGCGAGGTCGAGATCACCGACGAGTTCGACGGCCAGGCGGCCGGTGACACCGAGTCCCCGGCGCCGCCCGAGCCGTCTGGGCTGCCCGAGCATCCGACGGACGACGAGCAGGAGCTGCAGTGACCGAGCATCCCGGCCAGTCAGGTCTCGAGGCGTCTGCTGAGGCGCCTGCCGACGAAAGCGAGGAGACCCTGGCCGTCCCGATCGCGGAGCTCCGACCCGCTCTCGAGGCGGTCCTGATGGTCGCCGACCAGCCCCTGGACCACGTCAGCCTGGCGTCGGCGGTCGGCTATCCCTCAGATCAGGTGGTCGAGGCCCTCCATCGGCTCGCGGCCGACTATGCCGAACAAGGCCGCGGTTTCGACCTGCGCAACGTCGCGGGAGGTTGGCGCTACTACACCCGGGAGGAGTACGCCGCGGTGGTGGAGGCCTTCGTCCTCGAGGGACAGCGGGCCCGTCTCACCCAGGCCGCGCTCGAGACGTTGGGCGTCGTGGCCTACCAGCAGCCGGTCAGCCGGGCCCGGGTGTCAGCGGTCCGCGGCGTGAACGTCGACGGTGTGATGCGCACGCTGCTCGCCCGTGGCCTGGTTGAAGAGGCCGGCCACGACCAGCAGACGACTGCGACGCTCTACCGGACCACGAGCTACTTCCTCGAACGGATCGGCGTGACGTCGTTGGACGACCTTCCCGAGCTGGCGCCGTTCCTGCCGGACCTCGCTGACATGGCTGACCTGGAAGGCATCGACGGTGCGGGGGACTTGCACGTCGCTGCCGAGCCGGCGTGAGCGGGGAGCCGCTCCAGGTCGACGGCGAGGGCATGATCCGGCTGCAGAAGCTGTTGGCGCAGTCGGGAGTGGCAAGTCGACGCCGATGCGAGGAGCTCATGCTGGCTGGCCACGTCGAGGTGGACGGGGAGGTGGTGACCCGGCTCGGCACCAAGGTGGATCCGCGGACCGCGGTGATCCGGGTGGAGGGTCGCCGGTTGCCGCCGGTCAGCGCGCACGTCTACCTGGCGTTGAACAAACCGAGAGGTGTCGTGTCGACGATGGCCGACCCCGAAGGCCGCCGTACTCTCTCGGACTTCGTCGGCGACCGCGACGAGCGACTCTTCCACGTCGGGCGGCTCGACACCGACACCGACGGACTGATCCTGCTGACCAATGACGGCGACTTCGCCCAGCGGGTCGCCCATCCCTCCTACGAGCTCGCCAAGTCCTACGTCGCCGAGGTGGACGGAAAAGTCACCAAGGCCACGGTCACGCGGTTGCTCGCGGGCGTGACCTTGGCAGACGGACCGGTCGAGGTCCACGCGTGCACGGTGATCCATGCCTCGGCACGGCGCTCGATCGTGGAGATCGTGATCCACGAAGGCCGCAACCGGATCGTCCGCCGGCTGCTCGACGAGGTCGGGCACCCGGTCGAGAAGCTCACCCGCACCGCCATCGGCCCGGTCGTGCTCCGCGGTCTGCGCAGCGGCGAGCTGCGCGATCTGACCAGGCATGAGCTCGGCACCCTGCTCGACGCCGCCCGCCTCTGACCCACACCCACACCCACACCCCGATTCGTCTGCGGTTTATGGGGTGTTTCGGGGAGGCGGACCGCAGACGAATCGAGGTGGGGGGAAGCACTAGGGTGGGCCGTGTGACGGTGCGAGCGGTGCGGGGGGCCACCCAGCTCGACAACGAC
>JBPCND010000252.1:0-5510 GCA_051001655.1 Nocardioides sp.
GGGCTCGGGCTCGGGCTCGGGCTCGGGTTCGGGTTCGGGTTCGGGTTCGGGCTCGGGTTCGGGTTCGGGTTCGGGTTCGGTCTCGGTCTCGGTCTCGACGCTGACGGGTACCGGCCCCGCTTCCGACCAGGCCGGCGACGTCAGGGGATCCACGTCGGCCGAGGGTACCGCCGGAATCACGGTGACGGGGTTCCCGAACCATGACATCTCGGGCTCGGGCTCGGGCTCGGGTTCCGGCTCGGGTTCGGGGCTGGAATCGGCGAGTGGTGGTGCCGGGACCTGAGCCTCGGTCGGCGCTGCATCGGACTCGGGCTCGGCCGCCTCTTCGGCCGTCTCCTCGGCCTTCTCCTCAGGGCTCGCCGGTTCCCGACTCGCCATCCAGCGGTCGAAGAGGTCGGAGGCGGACTCGTTGCCTCTCTGGCGAGCGTCACTCACAGGTAAAATCTAGCGCCGCAGCGTCCGTCGCGCGGGAGTTCGGCAATGTCGGGCCGGCGCGGGCTGTGGGCCTCCAGGGGCTCGAACCCTGAACCATCGGATTAAAAGTCCGGTGCTCTACCAATTGAGCTAGAGGCCCCTGCCCGGTCCACGGCCGGGCCGGGACCGAACAACGGCCCAGTATGGCGCAGCCGCGAGCGCCCCTGAAGCGCGCCGAGAGACACCGAAGTCGCGCCAAGTCTTGGCAGACGGCCAGGTGTTGGTAGTGTCTAGACTGCAACAGGTGCAGGTTCCAGCAGGTAAGACGCCAGCGGAGTTTGTGATCCAACGGCGTTTCTTCTCGTGTGCCTCCGGTCACGCAAGTCGGAGCGACGTGTCACCGCATCTGGTGTGGGTCGCCGAAGTGGCGACTTTCGTTCCGAAAAACAGGAGTATCGAGCACATGGCTCAAGGCACCGTGAAGTGGTTCAACGCCGAGAAGGGTTTCGGCTTCATTGCGCAGGAGGACGGCGGCGACGACGTTTTCGTGCACTACTCGGCGATCCAGTCGCAGGGCTACAAGTCCCTCGACGAGAACCAGAAGGTTGAGTTCGACGTCACCCAGGGCCCCAAGGGCCCCCAGGCGGAGAACGTCCGCGCTATCTGCTCGCAGAGCGCGAAGCCGGAACGCACCTGTGACGGCTTTGGAGTGATCCAACGGGGCTCCATCCTGCGGGATGGAGTTCCGTTGCTCGTCCTGGTCGGTGATTCGGTGGCTTTGACCCCCACGTGGGTGAAATCCTCCCTACGATCAGATTGACGGACGGTGTTTGAGCAGCATCTGAAGTGGGAACATGATGGTCGGTGATCTGTCCATCATCGTGAGTGAGGGAGTCCGCGTGCACGATCAGTTCGACGTCACGCTCGAGGACAGCGACCTGTTGGGAGAGGTCGAGCTGACCACCAACCTGATCATCGCTGCGAGCGAGGCCGACGGTCGCCTCACCGACGACGAGATCGACCGCATCCTCGGGGTCGGTCCCGCCTGAGCGCATTCGCTCAGCAGGTCGCGAACAGCACCGGTCCGGCACTCAGGTCGGACACGACGTACTCCCCGTCCACCGGGTCGAGCTCCAGCACCAGCGACCGGCCGTCCGCCGTCGCCGAGACCAGCGTGTACCTGTCGGTGAAGGCGCCACCCTGGCCCGGAGCCGGGCCAGCCGCCAGGGCCGATCGCGCAGTGGCGTTGTCACGGGCCTGGGCCTCGGTCTCAAAGGACAACGCGACCCGCACCCGGCCGTCCGGCTGCGCGGACAAGGCGAACCCGGCGAGCGGACTCACCGTGCCTGCCTCGCGCACGAGCTCGGCGGCCTGGTCCTGGTCGGGGCCGTCGGCCTGGGCCATCGCGAGCTTCTCGCACGTGTAGCTCCCGCTGTAGACCACCGCCGACCAGGGCTCTCCGGTGGGGACGACGACATCGGTCAGCCCTGTCACCCGCGGCTCGTCATCCACGGCCGAAGCGGCGGGCGAGCCCGGCGTACTGCTTGGTGTCGGAGGTGACCACGAGGCGATCGTCCTCGATCAGGTTCCAGTACTGCAGCTGCGGGGTCAGCGTGCCGATCCGCGCCACCACGTCAGAGCCGCCCGCCCAGGTGCCGTCGCTCTCGTTCGGGCGGAGAAAGCCAAGTCCCTCCAGCCGGTCGCCGAGATCGGTGAACGACACCGACTCCGGCACCTTGAGGATCAGGGCGGCGCCGTCGGCGGACTGGGCGAAGACCTCCCACTCGAGGTTGGCCGGGGAGACACCGAACCGAGCGTCCAGGACCTCCGCCGAGGAGCCCAGCGCCGAGGCAGAGCTGAGGTCTCGTCGGTACGCCGCGTCCATGAGCAGATCCAGCCCGGCCGCCGCCCCGGTCTCGAGGCCCAGGGCCCCCCGGATGTCCGCCCAGTCGGTCCAGCCCACCCGCTCGGTGCCCGCCGGCGCGAGCTCGACCGCGGCCGCGAACTCCGACTGCTGGTGGGTCCACCGCCAGGCCACGACGCCGCCGACCGCCAGCGCGACCACGAGCACGGCGCTGAGCACGAGCCGGGAACGCAACGGGTGGCTCTCCCTTCGGTGGCGAGGTGATGTGAGACTAGTCGACATGCCCGCGAGCGCCGTGCCGGAGCCCGACGTCGTCGCGGCTGGCGCGGTCGTGCTGCGCCACGGGCAGCAGGTGCTCCTGGTGCACCGGCCGCGCTCTGACGACTGGGCGTTCCCCAAGGGCAAGCTCGACCCCGGTGAGCAGCCGGCCGCGGCGGCGGTCCGCGAGGGCGCGGAGGAGACGGGACTGCACCTCCGGCTCGGTCCCCCCTTGTCCACGCAGCGGTACCCGCTCTCGAACGGCCGCTGGAAAGTCGTGCACTACTGGGTCGGCCGGGTCGTCGGCGACGACGACGTCAGCGGCTACCTGGTCAACGACGAGATCGATGACCTCGCCTGGGTCCCTCTCGACGAGGCCGTCGACAAGCTGACGTACGACTACGACCGGCAGACCCTCGCCGAGGCCAGGTCCCGCCGACGGAGGACCAGGGCCCTGCTGGTGCTCCGGCACGGCGACGCGGAGCCGCGCAAGGCCTGGCGCGACGATGACGACCGGCGGCGGCCGCTGGTCGCGTCCGGAACCCTGCAGGCAGAGGGGCTGGTGCCGCTCCTGGCGGCGTACGACGTCACCACGATCGCGACGTCGAGCAGCCTGCGTTGCGTGCAGACGGTCGCGCCGTACGCCGACACCACCGGCTTCGCGCTCTGCGCCCTGGACGGCCTGAGCGAGGAGGACGCGACCCGGGCCTCCGTGGACCAGATCCTCGACGACCTGCTCGAGTCCGACTCCGGAGCCCTGCTCTGCACCCATCGGCCGGTGCTGTCGAAGGTGTTCGACGCGCTGGGCCTGGAGCGGGTCAAGTTGGATCCGGCCGGGCTGCTCGTCGTGCACCACCGCAAGGGCGCGATCGTCGCGGTCGAGCGGCACCGCGCCTGACGGGGAACCGACGACGGGCCGAGTGCCCGATCACGTGACGTCCGTCGCGTTCGCGGCCGGCCGATGTTGAGCGGGCGTCCGGAGTTCACCCCTCGTTCACCGACGGCGGTCGATCCGGTCACCTGCGATCCCTAACTTCACAGATGTCAAGCACCTTCGACCACATCACAGGAGCTCCGAAGTGAATACCACTTCCTTCAGCCGCGCGATCGTGCCCGGCATCGCAGTGCTCGCCCTGGCGCTCTCGGCCTGTGGCGGGGCCGACGCCGGGACCGACACCGGAACCGGAACCGGAACCGAAGGTGGCGGAGCCAGCGGCTCGGTCGCCGTCGACGGCTCGTCCACCGTCTTCCCGATGAGCGACGCCGCCGCCGAGCTCCTGAGCGAGGAGAACCCCGACGTCGAGGTGTCCGTGGGTGAGGCCGGCACCGGTGGGGGGTTCGAGGCGTTCTGTGCCGATCAGACCGACATCTCCGACGCCTCCCGGCCGATCGAGGACGAGGAGGCCGCGATCTGCAAGGAGGCCGGCATCGAGTACACCGAGCTCCAGGTCGCGACCGACGCGCTCACCATGGTGGTGCACCCCGACCTCGCCGTCGACTGCCTCACGACCGACCAGATCATCGCGCTCTGGGGACCCGACTCCACCGCCAAGAACTGGCAGGACATCGACCCGAGCTTCCCCGACCAGGAGATCTCGCTGTTCGGTCCCGGCACGGACTCCGGCACGTATGACTACATGGCCAATGACGTGATCGGCGCCGAGTCCGAGGCGACCCGCGACGACTACGAGGCCTCCGAGGACGACAACGTCCTGGTCCAGGGCGTCGCCGGCACCGAGGGCGCCACTGGCTACTTCGGCTACACCTACTATGAGGAGAACGCCGACACCCTCAAGGCACTCTCGATCGACAGCGGCAACGGCTGCGTCGAGCCGTCCGCGGAGACCGCCCAGGCCGGCGAGTACACCCCGCTCGCCCGTCCTCTCTTCATCTACGTCAACAATGCCAAGTACGCCGACAACGAGGCAGTCAAGGAGTACGTCGACTTCTACATCGAGAAGCTGGCCGAGATCGCCGATATCGGCCAGTTCATCCCGCTGAGCGAGGAGCTGTACTCCGAGACCCAGTCGAACCTCGAGGGAATGTCGAGCTGACCTGAGGGTCCATCGCAAGCCCATGAGCACCATGTCGAGCACCGGCGCAGGCCCGCCCTCCGGGGCGGGTCTGCCCGCTGCCCCCAGCCTGCGGCGCAAGTCACGTCCGGGCGAGACGGCGATCCGCGGCGCCCTGATGGCCTCGGCGCTGCTCTCCGTGGCCGTCACCGTCGGCATCATCTTGGCGTTGATCCAGCCGGTCGTCGACTTCTTCCGTGAGATCGCCGTCGGCGACTTCTTCGCGACCGAGGGCCAGTACGCGGTCCTGCCCCTGGTCGCCGGCACGGCGATGACCACCGTCATCGCGCTGCTGGTCGCAGTGCCCCTCGGTCTCGGTGCGGCCATGTACCTCTCGGAGTACGCCTCCCGGCGGACCCGGAAGGTGCTGAAGCCAACTGTCGAGCTGCTGGCGGGCGTGCCGTCGGTGGTCTACGGCTTCTTCGCTTTGACCTTCGTGACCCCGACTCTCCTCCAGGACATCCTCAGGCTGGACGTCGGCTTCACCAACGCGCTCGCCGCGGGCCTCGTCCTCGGCGTGATGATCATCCCGACGGTCGCGTCCCTGTCCGAGGACGCGCTGTCCGCCGTACCCCAGGCGATGCGGCAAGGCTCGCTCGCGATGGGTGCGAACCGAATGCAGACCACGCTGCGCGTCGTGCTCCCCGCGGCTCTGTCCGGGGTCGCCGCGGCGGTCGTGCTCGGCATGTCGCGGGCTGTCGGTGAGACGATGATCGTCGCGCTGGCCGCCGGAGCCCAGAAGAACCTCTCCATCGACCCGCGCGAGGGCATGCAGACGATGACCGGGTTCATCGCCACCACGGCCGGCGGGGAGAACGCCGTGGGCTCGACCTCCTACAACACGCTGTTCGCGGTCGGCATGCTGCTGTTCGTGATCACCCTGGTCATGAACGCGATCTCGA
>JBPCND010000253.1:0-5588 GCA_051001655.1 Nocardioides sp.
CAGCCAGCAGCCGCTCCCCCCGGTCCAGTCGTCCCACGGCGGTGGTGCGGAGCCCGGGGTCCCGGGCCAGGCCGGCCGTGGCGGTGAGCACCTCCGCGGCTGACCCCCTGGCCGCTGCTGCACGGTCGGCGAGCCGTGAGGCGACGACACTGACCGCTGCGTCGTACCGTGCGGTCGCGTCCTCGGGACCGAGCTCCTGCCCGTGAAGCGCGGCCAACGCTGCTGGTGAGATCTGCGAACGGTTAACCAGGACCGGTCCGTAGGCGACGCCGGGCACGACCGGGGTGCCGCGCAGCGTGCGGGGGATGGGACCGGTCAGGGCTGCGGAGTCGCTCGTCGTCATGAAAGGAAAGTAAACCCGGTCGGCGGCACGGATGTCCTCTAGGCTCGTTCGACCGCGAGCACCCATCTCACCGGAGGAGATCAGATGCCCACCAAGACCGTGACCGTCGGTTCGTCGGTCGGACTGCACGCCCGACCCGCAGCGCTGATCGCCGACCAGGCCGGTCACCTCGGCTCCTCGGTGACCCTTGCGATGGCCGGCGGCGCTCCGGTCGATGCGTCCTCGGCCCTGATGATCATGACGCTGGGAGCAAAGCAGGGCGACTCGGTCGAGGTCAGCGGGAACGACGCGCAGGCGGTCGACACGATCGCGGTCCTCGTCGAGGAGGACCTCGACGCCTGATCGAGCCGGGGCGGCCCACCTCCTGCGCTGGTCAAGCTCCTCCGCATCGCGCCCGTACTACCGCGATGATTGTTCAGTCACCTCGACGGCGAAGGGCCAGATACACGGCCCTGACCCCGACCGCCCGGTCCAGCTCGTGCTTGACCTCGGTGAAGAACTGGTCCCGGTAGGCCTCGTCGGTCACGGCGTAGACGGTGAAGTAGAGGCCCGAGAACGCGGCGAGGAACACCGAGACCTGGACCAGCTCGACGGAGAGGTTGCTGAGGTAGGGCAGCGAATGCACCCTCTCCTGGTCGGTCCAGCTCTGCTGCACGGACTTCTTCATCACCAGTCCGCCGAAGACCATGAAGAAGCCGAACACCGACAGGCTGAGCAGCATCACCTGCACGGACTGCGCGATCACGAGCACCAGCAGCAGGTTGGCTCGCTCGAAGCCCTGCACGCGGGTCGACTCCCGCAGCTCCTCGCCCTCGGTCTGCCCGACCAGGTCCTGAGCCCGAGCCTCCAGAGGGGTGTGCCGACAGGCCTCCACCATCCGCTCCGGTCCCATCTCGACGTCGACGTGGTCCAGCTCCTCAGGCAGCCGGACCAGCAGGAACGCCACCGCCACGGCGGCGAACAGCATCACGGTCATCCACAGCACACCACCGTCAAGTGTGGCGGCAACCTGCCATACCTCGGCGTTGATGAACAGAAAGGTGAAGACCAGCAGCAGGAGAGGAAGCGCCCGGGTGGCGAGCGGCAGCAGCAGACGGACGCTCCGCAGGGTCCGACCGACGGCCCAGCCGGCGATCGGCCGCGCCCGCAGGGCGGTCGCGGCATAGAACAACGACGCCACCCCGACCAGCGACAACAGCATTGCTGGCGCGGCGGCGGCGTCGCCGAGCAGCCAGGCCAGCGGGACACTGGCGGCCAGCGCGACCAGAACCGTCAGGACCAGCATCACCGGCGTGCGTCGTGACCGTAGCGCCGACCGGGCTGCCTCGCGCTCCTCGGGGACGAAGTAGGGCAGGCCGTGCTTGACGAACCAGAGTGCGGTCGCCTCGCGCGCCTCAGGGTCGGACTCGGCCGTCGCCGGCCGGGAGGCGCGTCTCATCCGGGCTGCTCCGTGAGCTCGAGACACTGCCGCGTGCGGCGTACGTCGTCGTGCATCCGCACGACCATTTCCTCCACCGAGTCGAAGCGCACCATGCCGCGGATCCGACCGACGAAGGCGACCTCGATCTCGACGCCGTACAGCTCGAGGTCATCTCGGTCCAGCACGTAGGACTCGACCCGACGCTCCCGCTCACCCTCGAAGTTCGGGTTCGTCCCGACGCTGATCGCCGCCGGGAACACCTCTCGGGTGTCGAGGCGGCGCAGCCGGCCCGCGTAGACGCCGTCTGCCGGCACTGCCACCAGCTCTCGGGTAGGGACGTTGGCGGTGGGATAGCCGAGCTCGCGGCCGCGCTTGTCGCCTTCCACCACGACTCCTCGCACCGTGAACGGACGGCCGAGCGCCCCCGCTGCACCCTCGACGTCGCCGGTGCCCAGACAGTTGCGGACATAGGTCGAGGACCAGACTTGCGGACCGCCGTCGAGCGCGATGCCGTCGACGACGAAGTCCAGCTCGGCCCCGAGACGCTGCAGCGTGCCGAGGTCGCCCGCCGCACGGTTTCCGAACCGGAAGTTCGCCCCCACCACCACCGCCTGGGCCCGCAGAGCTTCGACCAACACGTCGTGGACGAACCGCTCCGGCGACCACTCCGCGACCTCCCGCGAGAAGGGCAGGACCAGAACGGCACTGACTCCCAGCTGCTCGAGGAGCGTGACCCGGGTCTCCACGGAGGTCAGGGTGGGGGGAGCATGTTCGGGACGCAGCACCGCCATCGGGTGCGGGTCGAAGGTCACCGCCACGACCGGGTCGACCCCGAGGTCCCAGGCGACCTCACGGGCGCGTCGCACCACCTGCTGGTGACCGAGGTGCACACCGTCGAAGTTGCCGACCGTGACGACCGTCCGACCGAGGTCGGCTGGTACGTCGTCGAGTGAGCGCCACACGTCGGTCACGCACCGAAGCCTGCCACAGCGCGGGCGTCGCGAAGTCAGCCGGTGAACACGGCGACCGGGACCGCGATCTCCGCCCGCTGCTCGTAAAGCGCAAGGAACAGACCACCGGGAGCGAAGACGGCCACCGGACCCTCAGCACGGAGATCGCGCTGGAGTCTGCGGCCGAAGCCGACGTCGCGGGCGGCTTCGGCGTCGAGCTCACGCACCGGGAAGCACCGCCGAGCGACGTCGGAGATGTCGAGGACGACGAGCTCGCCGTCCTGCTCCTCGACCGACCGCGCATCGGCCAAGGCGAACGGTCCTACCGCCGTACGCCGCAGCGCCGTCAGGTGCCCACCGACACCAAGGGCGGTCCCGAGGTCGCGCGCGATGGCACGGATGTAGGTTCCACTCGAGCAACGGACGCTGACGTCGGCGTCGACCCAGGACCCGACATGTCGTACGTCGGTGACGAGCAGGTCGTGCACGGTCACCGAACGTGCCGCGATCTCCACGTCCTCGCCTGCCCGCACCCGCTCGTAGGCACGCCTCCCGTCGATCTTGATCGCCGACACCGAGGAGGGCACCTGCTGGATCCGACCGACGAACGCTCCGGCCGCGGAACGCACGTCGTCCTCTCGCAGGTGTGTCGTGGACAGCTGCTTCCCCGGCTCGCCTTCGGCGTCATCGGTCGTGGTGGCCACGCCGAGCCGGACCGTGGCGTCGTAGGCCTTGTCGGTCAGCATGAGGTGCCCGAGCAGCCGGGTGGCCTTGTTCAGCCCGAGCAGAAGGACGCCGGTGGCCATCGGATCGAGGGTGCCGGCGTGGCCCACCTTGCGGGTGCCGGCGCGTCGGCGGACGCGCGCCACGACGTCGTGAGAGGTGAGTCCGGCCGGCTTGTCGACGACGACGAAACCGGACCCGACCGGTTCAGAGGGTGCCGGACCGGTCACGCCTCGGTCTCTTCGGACTCGTCTGGGGAGTCGGCCTCGTCGAGTTCGTCGCGCTCATGGGGTTTGCGGTAGGGATCCGCCTCGCCGGCGTACGTCGCACCGGCTGCTGCGGCAGCGACAGCGGCATCGGACTCGCGCGCCTTGGCCAAGATGTCCTCGAGGTGCCGAGCCGTCTCGGGCAGCGCGTCGTGGATGAACTCCAGTGTCGGCGCGTGCCTCAGCCCCAACTGCTTGCCGACCTCGCTACGGATCAGGCCTCGGGCAGACTCCAGGGCCGCTGCTGTGCCGATGACCTCGTCCTCCTCACCGAGAACGGTGTAGAAGACGGAGGCGTTCTGGGTGTCTCCGGTGACGCGGACGTCGGTGACGGTGATGAATCCGAGCCGTGGGTCCTTGATCCGCCGCTCGAGCATCTCGGCGACGATCACCTGGATCCGGTCGGCCACCTTGCGAACCCGTGGACTTGCCATGGTTGCTCCTGTGTCAGTTCGATCATCAGCGGAGCGCCCACCGCCCAGCTCGTCAAGCCGGACGAGCGGGGGCGGCGTGGTGTGGATGTGCCCGGCCGCCGAGCGAGGAACGAGCGAGGCCGGTTGCCTCGCTGCCCCGCTCGGGAGGCCAGGGCCGATGAGTCAGGCGCGCGGGATCTCCCGCATCTCGAAGCACTCGACCACATCGCCGGTCTTGATGTCGTTGAAGCCACGCAGGGTCAGACCACACTCGAAGCCTTCGCGGACCTCCGCGACGTCGTCCTTCTCGCGTCGCAGCGACGACAGATCGAGGTTCTCCGCCGCCACGTTGCCGTCGCGGATGAGCCGCGCCTTGGCGTTGCGTCGGATCACGCCGCTGGTCACCATGCAGCCGGCGATGTTCCCGATCTTGCTGGAGCGGAAGATCTCCCGGATCTCGGCCTGGCCGAGCGAGATCTCCTCGAACTCCGGCTTGAGCATGCCCTTGAGCGCGGCCTCGATCTCCTCGATCGCCTGGTAGATGACCGAGTAGTAGCGGATCTCGACACCCTCCTTGTCGGCCATCTCGGTCGCCTTGCCCTGTGGCCGGACGTTGAAGCCGATAATGATTGCATCGCTGGCGGCGGCCAAGTCGACGTTGGTCTCCGTGATCGCACCGACGCCCCGGTCGATGACCCGAAGGCTGACCTCGTCGCCGACGTCGATCTTGGCGAGCGAGTCCTCGAGCGCCTCGACAGAACCGGACACGTCACCCTTCAGGATCAGGTTGAGCTCCTGGCTCTCGCCCTTCTCCATGGAGGCCATGAAGTCCTCGAGGGTACGACGCACGCGGCGCTTGGCCTGCATGGCCGCCCGCTCGCGCGACTCGCGCTTCTCGGCGATCTGACGAGCCATCCGGTCGTCGTCGACGACGATGAAGTTCTGGCCCGCACCAGGCACCGCGGTGAGGCCGAGCACCATCGCCGGACGCGATGGGTAGGCCTCCTCGATGTTCTCGCCGTACTCGTCGAGCATCGCCCGGACCCGGCCGTAGGCCGGACCGGCCACGATCGAGTCGCCCACACGGAGCGTCCCGCGCTGGACCAGCACCGTGGCGACCGGACCGCGACCACGGTCGAGGTGCGCCTCCACGACGAGTCCCTGGGCGTCCTGGACGGGGTTGGCCCGCAGGTCCAGGGAAGCGTCCGCCGTGAGGACGACCGCCTCGAGCAGCTTGTCGAGGTTGAGCTCGGACTTGGCCGAGACGTCGACGAACATTGCGTCGCCGCCGTACTCCTCGGGCACCAGGCCGTATTCGCTGAGCTGTCCGCGGACCTTGGTGGGATCCGCCGCGGCGACGTCGATCTTGTTGACCGCGACCACGACGGGGACGCCGGCCGCCTTGGCGTGGTTGAGCGCCTCCACCGTCTGCGGCATCACCCCGTCGTCAGCGGCCACCACGAGGATCGCGAT
>JBPCND010000254.1:0-3062 GCA_051001655.1 Nocardioides sp.
CCAGCACCACGATCGGAGCCACCCCCGCGGTGGTCTTCGGCATCGTGGCCAATCCGCACCAGCACCCGCGCATCGACGGTTCCGGCTCCGTCCAGAGCCTGGTCGAGGGTCCCGACCTGCTGCAGAACGGCACCGAGTTCCACGTTTCCATGAAGCTGTCCGACCTGCCCTACACGATCACGAACCGTGTCGTCGAGCTCGAGCCCGACCGACGGATCGCCTGGAGACACTTCGGTGGCCATCGCTGGCGCTGCGAGCTCGAGCCCAGCGACG
Source organism: Nocardioides sp. (assembly GCA_051001655.1). Lineage (GTDB taxonomy): Bacteria > Actinomycetota > Actinomycetes > Propionibacteriales > Nocardioidaceae > Nocardioides_B. Next base: position 274 of record JBPCND010000254.1, read on the forward strand.
ACGGTGGCACCCGGGTCAAAGAGAAGTTCGACTACACCCGCTACAGCCCGAGGTGGCGCAGGGTGATCGAGCTGCTCGGCTTCCCCGACCGGAACCGGCGCGGGATCGAGGAGACCCTGGTCCGTCTGAAGGGTGCGGCCGAGCAGGACCAGGCCACCCGGCCGGAGGCGCAGCGGTGAGCGTCCGGAAGGGCAGCGAGGTCTCCTGGACGTGGGGGAGCGGCATCGCCAACGGCAAGGTCGTCGAGGTCCACCAGGACAAGGTGACTCGCACCCTCGGCGGGAGCGAGATCACCCGCAACGGCAGCGACGACAACCCCGCGCTGCTCATCGAGCAGGAAGACGGGTCGCGCGTGCTCAAGCTGCGCAGCGAGGTCGAGAGGACCTGAGCCTCGACGTCTGCCGGGTGGCGTTCAGACCAGGGAGTCGATCCAGGCGTCGTGCAGGGCGGCGAAGCGGCCGCCTGCACCCGACGAGCCGGCCGCGATCAGGTCCGAGGGTGACCCGTCCTCGACGATCCGGCCGTGCTCGAGCACGAGCACCCGGTCGGCGATCTCCACCGTGGACAGCCGGTGGGCGATGATCACGGCCGTGCGCTCGGACAAGATGGTGCGCAGAGCATGCTGGACCAGCCGCTCCGACGGCACGTCGAGAGACGACGTCGCCTCGTCGAGGATCAGCACGTCCGGGTCCGCGAGGAACGCCCGCGCAAAGGCGACGAGCTGACGTTGGCCGGCCGAGAGCCGTCCGCCCTTGTTGGCGACGTCGGTGTCGTAACCCTCCGGCAGCCTGCTGATGAAGTCGTGCGCACCGATCGCCAGGGCGGCGCCGTGCACCTCCTCCAGAGTCGCCTCGGGCCGACCGAAGCGGATGTTGTCCGCGACGGTCCCGTTGAACATGTAGTTCTCCTGGGTGACCAGCACCACCGAACTCCGCAGCGTCGGCTCGTCGAGGTCGCGCAGGTCCACCCCGTCGAGGGTGACCCGACCCCCGATCGGGTCGTAGAACCGTGAGAGCAGCTTGGCGATCGTGGTCTTGCCCGCTCCCGTCGTGCCGACCAGGGCCATCGTCTGGCCCGCCGGGACGGTCAGGTCAAGGCCCGGCAACACCTCGATGCCCTCGACGTAGGAGAAGTCGACGTGCTCGAACCCGATCTCGCCACGGACATCGGTCAGCGCGACAGGATGGGTCGGCTCGGGGACGCCTGGCTCCTCCTCAAGCACCCCGGACAGCTTCTCCAAGGCGGCACTGGCGGACTGGAAGGTGTTGTAGAACTGCGAGATCTCCTGCATCGGCTCGAAGAACTGGCGCAGGTAAAGCAGGAAAGCCGTCAGCACGCCGACCGTCACCTCGCCGTCGAGGGCGAGGTAGGAGCCGTAGAGCAGCACGACCGCGATCGTGATGTTGCCGATGAGCTTGATGCCCGGCATGAACCACGCGACCAGCCGGAAGGCCCGCAGGTTGGCGCGGCGGTACTGGTCGTTGACGTCGTCGAAGAGCTCCTGGTTGCGGGGCTCGCGCCGGAAGGCCTGGACCGCCCGGATGCCGAGCATCGACTCGACGAAGTGGACGATGACCAGGGCCACCTTCTCGCGGGTGACGCGGTACGTCGAGGCCGACTCGAGCCGGAACCAGTTCGTCAGCCAGAGCAGGAACGGGAAGCAGATCAGCGCCACCAGAGCGAGCTTCACGTCGAGCACCAGCAACAGGACGGTGGTGCCGGCCAGCGTGAGGACGGCCGTCACGAGGCCGTCGAAGCCGGTCTCGAGCATCTCGTAGATCGCGTCCATGTCGGACGTCTGCCGCGAGATCACCCGTCCCGAGGTGTAGTCGTCGTGGAAGGCCGGGCTGAGCTTCTGGAAGTGCCGGAACACCCGCTTGCGGACCTCGAAGAGCATGTCCTGGCCGATGCGGCCCGCCAGAACAAGGAAGGCCCGTCGCGTGACCGCCTGCATGAAGGTCGCGAACAGCGCGATCCCGACGACGGTGTAGAGCACCGACGGGTCCCCGGACTCGCGGATCGGCGGGATGCCCCGGTCGATGCCTTCCTTGACCAGGTAGGGGATCGAGAGCCGCGAGGCGTTCTCCACCAGCACGATGACGAGGGCGATCCACATCCACTTCTTGTGCGGGCGGAGCAGGTCGCCGAGCAGCCGGCGGGAGCGGGTCAACAGCAGCCCCGAGACCTCGGCGCTGACCTCCTGACCGTCGGCCGCGACGCCGCGCCAGTCCTTGTCCCGCGCCGGCACCGCCGCCTGGTCGGTGGACGTGGTCTGCGGCTGGGTCTCCGTCGTCATGCGTCCACCCCTTCGAGGTCCTCGGCGTCGGCCGCGAGCAGGTCGCGATAGGCCGGAACGGTCGCCAGCAGGTCGGTGTGGAGTCCGACGTGGGTGATCGTGCCGTCCTGCAGCAGCGCCACCTTGTCGGCGAGCAGCACCGTCGAGGCACGGTGGGCCACGACGATCGCGGTCGTGTCGACCAGCACGCGACGCAGCGCGTCCTGGACGAGCTTCTCGGTGTGCACGTCCAGAGCGGAGAGCGTGTCGTCGAGGACGAGGATCTTGGGACGGGCGAGCACGGCCCGGGCGAGGGCGAGTCGCTGCCGCTGGCCGCCCGAAAGGGACAGCCCCTGCTCCCCGATCCTGGTGTCCAGACCCCACGGCAGGTCGTGGACGAAGCCGGCCTGCGCCACCTCGACCGCCTCGAAGATCTCCTCGTCGGTGGCGTCGGCCCGACCGAGCGTGAGGTTCTCGCGTGCGCTCATCGAGAAGAGCGTCGGGTCCTCGAAAG
>JBPCND010000255.1:0-3560 GCA_051001655.1 Nocardioides sp.
CCGCGCCGGACGGGGAACGTCCCGGCGAGCAGGACGGCACGACGTACCTCCTGGTCGGCAGCGACTCCCGCGCCGACCTCAGCGAGGACGAGCGCCAGGAGCTCGGCACCGGCGGTGCCTCCGGCCAGCGCACCGACACGATCATGCTGCTGCACACGGGCTCAGGACCCAGCGTGCTGATGTCGGTCCCCCGCGACTCGGTCGTCGCGATCCCCGGCTACGGCGAGGGCGAGAAGGTCAACGCCGCCTATGCGTACGGCGGGCCGAAGCTGCTGGTGCGCACCCTCGAGGGCGAGACCGGGATCAGGATCGACCACTACGTCGAGATCGGCCTGGGTGGCTTCGTCAGCGTCGTGGACGCGGTCGGCGGCATCAAGATCTGTCCCACCCAGGCGATGAACGACCCGCTGGCCAACCTCGACATCGAGAAGGGCTGCCAGGAGGCCGACGGCACGGTGGCGCTTGGCTACGCCCGGTCGCGCAAGACCTCGAACCTCGGGGACATCGACCGGGCCAAGCACCAGCGCGAGGTGGTGTCCGCGGTCGGCGACAAGGCGGCCTCCCCGTGGACGGTGCTCAACCCGGTGCGCTACTTCCGGCTGAACAACGCGATGCCCGACTTCTTCACGGTCAGCGAGGGGACCAACCCGTTCGACATGGCGAGGTTCGCCTGGGCGATGACCCGCGTCGACGGCGAGACCGGGCTGACCTGCGGCGTGCCGATCGCGGACCTGGAGGTCAACTGGGACCCCGAGCGGTCGCAACAGCTGTTCGACCTGATCATCGAGGACGACACCTCCAGCATCCCCGAAGGCCTGTGCACGCCCTCGGGGATACCGAAGCAGTAGTCCTACTTCGCCAAGAAGGCGAGCAGCACCCGGTTGAACTCGTCGGCGTGGCTGGCGTTGATGCCGTGCGGACCCTGCTCGACCACGTGCAGCTCGCTGCCGGAGACCGCCTCGTGCGAGCGCTGGCCCGAGACCTCGAGCGGCACCGTGCCGTCGGAGTCGCCATGGATGACGAGCAGCGGGACGGTGACCTTCGCGAGGTCACCGGTGAAGTCGGTGACCCACGAGGCGATGCACTCGGCCGCGGCGTGCTCCTCGGACTGCCCGGCCTGCGTGAGGCCTTCTTGACGCGTGGACTCGGTCACCTTGAGGTCGTCGCCGGCGGTGAAGAAGCCGGTCATGAACTCATCCATGAAGGCGTCCTTGTCGGCGCGGAGCTGCTCCTGCATGCCAGCCACGTCGTCGGCAGTGAGTGCGCCGTCGGGGTGCGCGTCGTCCTTGAGCAGGCAGGGCGGGATGGCTGCCGCGAGCACCACGCTGTCCAGCCGTTCCTCGCCGTACGCTCCGACGTAGCGCGCCACCTCGCCGCCGCCCATCGAGAAGCCCACGAGGCTGGCGTCGCGGAGGTCAAGCTCGGTCATCAAGGCGTCGAGGTCACCGGTGAGGGTGTCGTAGTCGTACGTCGAGTCGGTGCCGGGCTTGCCGGACTCGCCGAACCCCCGGCGGTCGTACGTGACGACGCGGTAGCCGGCCTCGGTGAGGGCGGGGACCTGATCGGCCCAGGACGCGCCGCTGAGGGGCCAGCCGTGGACGAGGACGACGGGCCGTCCGTCACCCCCGGTGTCCTCGTAGTGGATCTCGACCGGGCCGGAGTTCAGTGTGGACATGGACTTCCTCTCGTCGTGGAGCCTGACGTTCGACATTAGCCACGGCGTGGTTCGCAGCAACCACCCGACCGGATGGGTCCTCAGCGCCGGTCATCGATTCGCTTCGCCTTGCCGAGCGACCTGTGCAGCGCACCGGGCCCCAGCACCTCGACGGCGGCCGTGACACCGATCCGCTGCTTGATCCGGTCGGCGAGGCGCTCCCCCAGGGCCGCTCGGTCGGTGACGCCGGGCGCGGCCTCGACCTGCACGGTGAGCTGGTCGAGAGTGTCCGGTCGGTCGAGCACGCACAGGTAGTGCGGGGTGAGCCCCTCGACGGTCAGGAGCTGTTCCTCGACCTGGCTCGGGAACACGTTGACCCCGCGGACGATCATCAGGTCATCGGTGCGGCCGGTGACCTTCTGCATGCGCCGGAAGGCCGGGTACGCCGTCCCCGGCAGCAGCCGGGTCAGGTCGCGGGTCCGGTAGCGGACCACCGGCATCGCCTGCTTGGTGAGGCTGGTGAAGACCAGCTCGCCCTCCTCGCCGTCCGGCAGCACCGCGCCGGTCACCGGGTCGATGATCTCGGGCAGGAAGTGGTCCTCCCACACGTGCAGGCCGTCTTGGGTCTCCCCGGACTCCTGAGAGACGCCAGGCCCCATCACCTCCGAGAGCCCGTATATGTCGACCGCGCGAATGCCGCTGCGCTCCTGCACCGAGGCCCGCATCTCGTCGGTCCACGGCTCGGCGCCAAAGATCCCGACCTCGAGGGACGACGCCCGCGGGTCGAGGCCCTGCCGCACCATCTCGTCGAGGATCGCGAGGAAGTACGACGGCGTCACCATGATCACCCGCGGCTTGAAGTCGGTGATCAGCTGCACCTGCCGCTCGGTCATCCCGCCGCTGACCGGCACCACCGTGCAGCCGAGGCGCTCTGCACCGTAGTGGGCGCCGAGCCCTCCGGTGAAGAGGCCGTAGCCGTAGGCGATGTGCACCAGGTCGCCCGGCCGGCCCCCGGCCGCGCGAATCGAGCGGGCCATCACCTCGGCCCAGGTGTCGAGATCATCGGCGGTGTAGCCGACGACGATCGGGCGGCCCGTCGTACCGCTGCTCGCATGGACGCGCGCGACCTGCTCCCGCGGCACCGCGAACATCCCAAAGGGGTAGTTCTCACGCAGGTCGGCCTTCGTGGTCAACGGTAGCCGGGCGAGATCCTCGAGCGTCCTGACGTCGTCGGGCCGCAGGCTCGCCTCGTCGAGGGCGGCGCGGTAGTGCGGCACCCGCTCGTAGGCCCGGGCCAGAGTGGCGCGCAGCCGTTCGAGCTGCAGGCGCTCGAGCTCGGAACGGGTCAGATCGGGGATCTCGCCGGCCATCGGGCCAGGCTAGTGCGGCACTAGGCTGCGGAGATGACCACACCTGCGAACGAGGAACGTCCCGTCGACCTCGAAGGGATCCCCGCCGAGGAGGACCTGTCCGCCGCCGATGTCGCGGACCGGCTCGAGGAGGAGCCCGAGGACCAGCCCAACCGCGTCGATCCCGACTACGCCAAGGGCGAGGGCGACCCCGTCTGAGCGCTCAGGCGGCCCCGGCCCGGAGCCGGAGCCGCTCGAGCAGGTGGGTGAGCTGGCGCGAGACCTGGGTCTGGGTGACGCCGATCTCGGTACCGATCTCGGCCTGGGTGCAGCCGCGCACGAAGCGCAGCTCGAGGATGTGGCGCTCCCGGCTGCTCAGCCCACGCACGAGCCGTCGCAGCGTAATGCGAGCCTCGACGCGGGCGTAGCCCGGCTCCTCCCCGCCGAGGCGCGCCACGGCGCCCTCCTCGTCGGAGCCCGCCGCGTCCAGGGACGCAGGAGTGAAGCAGCCGATAGCGGCGAGCGCCTCGACGACCCGATCGGTGGCAACGCCGAGA
>JBPCND010000256.1:0-5912 GCA_051001655.1 Nocardioides sp.
GCGCATAGTCGTCGAGGGCCCTCTTCTGCCGCAATCCGCTCGGTCGTGCCGAGATCCGGTCGTCTGACGTGACGTCGGCTCCGATCCAACCCGTCGCCGGGGACAGCTCTCCACTTGCAACCGAGCGTGGTCCGCACCGCTCCCGGCAAGAGTGCTGCTCGGTTCCGGGGCCCCCCGTGCTGGTCGCCGTACCGACCGGGATCAGTGACAGCTGCGGCCTGCACCATCCACTGGCGTGGCTCCGGGGCGGGTCCACTGCGCGGTCGGGCGGCCGTCCCGGCGCCAGAAGGAGTACGTCGGCCGTTGCGGCCAGCCCTCGGGTGAGTCCTCCCAGACCTCTTGGCGGCCGTAGACGGTCATGTCGAGCAGCTGGAGCGAGCCCATGATGGCTTCGACCCCGCGGTCGGTGCTCTCGTAGGTGACGTAGACCCGGTCGCCCTCGCGCAGGAGGCACACGATCGCTCCGAAGTCTTCGCCGAGAATGGGGTCATCGACGTCGTACGCGGAGTACCACGGCTGGGTGTAGCCCATGAACTCCCGGAACGGCCCGACCTCCTCACAAGGTCCCTCGCAGGTGACGGCGTACGGGACCCATGTCCCGTTGAGGTAGGTGGCCTCCTGAAAGTTGCACTGGGTGATGGTGCAGCCCTCGCACTGCTCCTCGAACGGCTTGCCGAGGTGGAACATGTGCTTGTAGACGACGAGCTGGTCACGACCCTCGAAGATGTCGAGCAGGTACGTCGGTCCGTGCTCGCCAACGACTTCGACGTTCGGAACTTCGGTCATCGGCAGCCGCCGCCGGGCCGCGGCGATGGCGTCGCCCTCGCGGGTGTGGGCCTTTTCGCGGGCCAGGAGTGCCTCCCGCTCCTTCAGCCAGGTCTCACGGTCGACGATCTGGGGTGTTGTGGTCATCTGTCCTGCTTTCGATAGCCGGCTTCCAGAGTGGAGACCCGATCGGCGACCCGAACTCATCGGAAGCTCGTTCCTGCCCGAAAGTTGCGCCTGCGGGCTCTCATCGACCCCACCGCCTAGCCCCCGACGAACTTCGGGCGGTCACCACTAGCGGGACACTCGAAGGTACTCGAGGACCGCACGGACGCGCCGATGCTGGTCGTCGTCGGGCGGGAGGCCGAGCTTGGTGAAGATCCTGCTGGTGGAGGCTTCGACGGTTTTGGGGCTGACATGGAGTAGTCCCGCGATTGAGGTGTTGGACCGTCCCTCGGCCATCGCGGCGAGCACCTCTCGCTCGCGGTCGGTCAAGGTTGTCAGCAGGTCGTCGCCACGCCGCCGCTTCATGAGGTGCTCGATCACCACCGGGTCCACGGCCGTGCCACCGGCGGCGACCCGGCGGATCGCGTCGGCAAGCTCGTCGATGTCGAGCACTCGGTCCTTGAGCAGGTAGCCGAACCCTCCGGCGCCGTCGGCCATCAGGTCGATCGCGTAGCGGGTCTCGACGTACTGCGAGAGAAGGACGATGCCGATCGCTGTGCCGTGCTCCTTGCGGATGGTGCGCGCTGCGACGAGTCCTTCGAGCGTGTGCGTCGGCGGCATGCGGATGTCCAGCACGACGGCGTCCGGTCTGGCCTCGCGCACGAGCACCAGGGTGGCTTCTGCGTCTGCGGCCTGTCCCACGACGTCGAAGCCCGAGGATGTCAGGAGCTCGACCAGCCCCGCACGCAGAAGTGCGCTGTCCTCGGCTACCACGAGGCGCATGGCAGGGTCACCTCGACCTTCGTGCCGGCCGCGTCGGACACTAGTCGTAGCTCGCCGCCGAGCGTGCGGATCCGGTCCTTCATGCCCTGCAGTCCGGTCCCACCGGAGAGGCTCGCGCCGCCGGCGCCGTCGTCGATCACACTCACCACTAGCTCCGCCGGCCGCTGTTCGACGACGACGCTCATGTGCTGGGCGTGGGCATGCTTGGTGACGTTGGTGAGCGCCTCACTGACGGCGAAGTACGCCGCCGTGGCGACGTGGAGGGGCGGCTCCTCGACCAGCTCGCAGGTGAGCTGGATGTGGCAAGGTGCTCGGTCGGCCAGCGACTCCAACGCCGCGCCCAGTCCCGACTCGCTCAGGATCGCCGGGTGCAGGCCCCGCGCCAACGTACGGAGGTCATCGATGGCTCCCCCCAGCTCGGCAACGGCGTGCTTCATCGCTGCGCGGGCATTGGGGTCAGCCTGGTCCGGCAGTCTCTGGAGCGCGATGTTGAGGCCGACGGCGACGGAGAGCAGGCGCTGCTGCGCGCCGTCGTGGAGGTTGCGCTCGATACGGCGTCGCTCGGCGTCGGCTGCCTCCACGATGCGTGCCCGGGAGGCCGCGACCTCAGCCAGCTGCCCGCGCAGCTGGGAGTGCAAAGTCTCGTTGTGGACGGCCAGACGGATCGCCGCCGTCACGGCCTCGACCAGTCCCGGGTCCTCGAGAAGCACCAGGTCGTGCACCATGGCCGCGACCGGGGTCCCGGCGTACTCGATGACGGTGACCGCGCGCTCCGATGTGGGCTCGGGGAGGTCCGCCGGCCTCCCAGCGTCGTCCAGGTATCGGTTTCGCTCAGGCGACCAGGCCAGCAGCTGCACTCGTTCGTCTCCGAGCATTTGGGCCAGAGCGTCGCCGATCCGTTCGGGACGAGCCACGCCGCCTAGCAGCTTCACGAGGTCGATGACGGCCCCGCGTACGTGACGCAGCCGCAGCAGCCCGATCGCCATGGCCGCCGCGATCACCACGTGGGTTCCGGTGACGACGTCGGCGGTGCGCAGGCCAAGGAGCGGGGCGTTCCAGCCCGAGCCGGCGTTGTAGACCACCGCGATGCTCAGCGCCGTGGCAGCCACGATCACCGGCGCCAACATCCGACGACCCGTCGCGCTGGCCTGGAACATCCGGTAGACGACTGCACCCAGACTCAGGACCGTCACGCCGGCCATCCCCCACGCCAGCCAGTCCTCGCTCGCCCTCCACAGGGTGCCATCGGTGATGGGCAGGTAACGGTTGCGCGTACCATACCCGGCCGGGTCAGCAGGAACGTGCAGGAATGTGCGCGACAGGCTGCGCGCGACGAGCAGGCCGAATGCTGTCACCGTCAACGCGCGCTCGCAGGCGTTGCGCAGCACCCCTGTCGGGTACGCGAGCACGGCCCAGACCAGCAGGGCCTCGTGCCAGCCCGACCAGGCCCAGGCGAGCTCCGCCAACCAGGCGTCTGTCGCGTGCTGGAAGTCACCCACGAACCAGGCCACGCCGGCGGCGTACAGGAGCCAGACCAATCGGTTGTCTACCCGCTGCCACCGCACGACCAGGGCTGCGAGAACTAGCGACAGGCCCCCGAGCGTCTCCAGCGCGCGCTCCCCAGCGGTGAAGTCGCGCTGAGCACGCCAAGCCGCCGCCGCGACGATCACCGCCGCAGCCGCCAGGAGCAGGCTCACGGCGAGGTGACGGTTTCGGCGGTCGGACACCGACACATGCTGTCGCGGTCAGGAGACGAGCGCCATGGGGACAGCCCCATCCAACGGTGGGGCTGGCTCCGACGACAACCCGGACGCGCCATCATTAGCGTCGTGGGCATGACCCGGCGACCGCACCGCTCCGCCGCCATCCTCGCCAGCGCCATCGCGCTCGACATCGTTCTCGCGGCGGGCGGCAGGGACGCCGCGACACCGAGCTCGACGTCGTTCACCGTCCCCAGCCCGGACGACGCGCCGTACTTCTCCGAGTCGTTCGACGACGACTCCAACGGATGGGGCATCGTCGACGATCCCGTCTACGGCACCACCGCCTACGAGAACAGCGACTACGTGTGGAAGCTGACGGGCCGAGTCGGACACCTCGCACCCGCCGCCCTCGGAGAGCCGATCGACGCCGGTGAGCTCACGCTCGCCGACGTCGTCGTGCACGCCACCGCCACGATCGAGTCCGGGGACGGGGTCGCCGGCGTCTTCTGCCGGGAGACTCCGGACACCGACGCCGAATACCAGTGGTATGAGTTCGTGGTTCGCGACGGGTACGGCGCCATCAGGCTCACCGACTTTGAGTCGAACATCGTGGTCCTCGCCGAGGACAAGGAGCTTGCCCTCCCCGCCGACGAGGAATTCCAGCTGACCGGTGCCTGCATCGGCGACACCCTGAGCATGGCCCTCAACGGCAAGCCTGTGCTCCAAGCACGCGACGACACCCTCACCGACGGCCTACCCGGCGTCGAAGCCTTCACCTACCCGGTCCACTCCGCCATGGACCTCCGCTGGCACGACTTCAGCGTCTCCAAGGCCTGAGTCGCAACCTCCGGCCTGTCCGGCCGACGGACCGCGCCCTGACCGGCAACAGCACGTGTCCGAACCCATCCATCTCTACTCACCCGGAAGGACCACCCATGCCCGAATCCACGTCCCTCGTCGCCAATCGTCGGTGGGCTGCGAGCGCCGGCTCCGCCCTCGTGCTCACCATGGCCGCTTGCTCCTCGACACCGCAGCCGTCCACCACAACCTCCGTCGAACCGGCTCCCGCATCGGCAACTGCCGCCATCTCGTCCGCCCCGACGAAGGTTGCGACGCAGGGCAAGGCACCGGGCGTGCTTATCGAACCGCGAGCTGGCCGGAAGGCAACCACGTCATGAGGCACCCGCGCCGGTTCTCCGCAGTGCGCGCCGTACGGGCGCTGTCACTGACGGTTCGCAGGACAACATCCACCAACACGAAAGGAACCACCACCATGTCCCGACCCCGAACTCTGATCTCAGCCGTCCTTCTCGGCGTCGTCCTTCCCATCATCGTCTCTGCCGCACCGGCCTCCGCGAAACTCATCGAGCGCGGTGAGTTCCACGACGTCGTCACCGGCGTCATCGACGACTTCTGCGACGTGCCCGGGTTCACCGTGTCGTTCGAGATCGTCGCCGACGGCACGTACTCGTTGACGAGCCGCGGGCGCGACGGGCTCGTGTACTACATGGACCACACGACCAGCTCGCAGACGACGACGAACCTCGACAACGGCCTCAGCGTCGTCGACAAGACACGGGTCGTGGACAAGGACCTGCACGTCACCGACAACGGTGACGGGACGCTGACCATCGTCATCCTCTTGACCGGGCCCTCGACCCTGTACGGGCCTGACGGCCAGGCCATCGCCCGCAACCCGGGCCAGGTCCGCTTCGAGCTCGTCGTCGACCACGCCGGCACACCCACCGATCCCTCCGACGACGTGGAGCTGAGCTTCACCCAGATCAGGGAGTCGACCGGGCGGTCCGACGACTACTGCGCGGCGATCGTCGACGCGATCCTCTGACACTGCTCTGACACTGGACGGCCGAACCCGCGCCGATGGCGTCCGGGGTGCGGGTCTGTCCGAGAAACGGATAAGCGGCAGTTGTCACCTATCCGTGCAGCAGTCCCGACCGTCCGAGCATGCCGTTGCAGCCGATCGCCGGGTGCGTCTATCCACCGCGTATCGGTCGGCGGAGGCGCCCGGACCTGGCCATGAGCGAGTGGCTGGACTCGGGCGGACGTCGGCGGGGCGTGCCAGTCTGGTCACCACCGGACAGTCCTGGAGGTGTCACATGGCCGTGTCGTACCAACTGGTGATCGACTGCACGTCACCCGAACCGCTCGCCCTTTTCTGGGCCGAGGCGTTGCACTACGTCATCGCACCTCAGCCGCCCGGCTTCGACTCGTGGGACGACTGGTACAGGTCGGTCGGTGTGCCTGAGGACGAGCTTGGCATCGGCGCCGACAGGATCGAGGATCCCAACGGTGAGGGTCCACGCATCTGGTTTCAGGCCGTCCCCGAGAAGAAGTCGATCAAGAACCGCATCCACATCGACGTGAACGCGAGCGGTGGCCGCGGTTCGCCTTTCGAGACCCGGCGCGAGCGGGGCGAGGCTGAGGCGGCGCGGCTCGTGTCTCTCGGTGCTACGTGGCTGCACACGATCGATGAGG
>JBPCND010000257.1:0-7196 GCA_051001655.1 Nocardioides sp.
CGGCGACGCGGGTGAAGGATATGTTCCCAGCAGAATGCCCTCGTCGGTACGCCGACGGGCGGGACTCACTCCGGACCCCGACGACCTGGTCGTAGGGGCCGGCATGGAGGAGGTCGATCATCATGGGCAGCGTGCTGAGGTCATAGGTCCCGTCCCCGTCCACGATCACGAAGACGTCGGCCTGCACGTCGCCGAAGGCCCGCCGGATCACGTGACCCTTGCCTCGTCGTGACTCGTGGCGAACGACCGCGCCGGCGGCACCGGCCACGTCCGCCGTGCGGTCGGTGCTCCCGTTGTCGTAGACGTAGACGGTGATGTCGGGGACGGCTGCTGTCAGGTCGGCCACCACCGAGGCCACGGTCGCGGCCTCGTCCAGACAGGGCACGATTGCTACGACGGACGGGCTACTTCTGCCACACACGGACCCAGTCGACGTTCATCTTGGACGGCAGGCGTGACCGGTCGAGCCGGGGGATCTCGTAGTCGGACGTGAGCAGACTGAGGATCAGGAACTCGTCCACCCCGGAGACCCCCATTCTGGTGCGCCAGTGCTCGCGCCCGTCGACCCGGAAGATGTAGGACCGCGGGGTCCACTCGACGGAGAACACGTGGTAGCTCTTCCACCAGTCGTCCTTGTCGTCCAGCATCGCGGTCGCCCTGGGCCAGACGGCGCCGGTCCTGACCGGACTGCCGTCCTCGTTCACCACACCGTAGTTGTAGACGAACGAGCCGAGCGCGCCGTTCTGGTGGCCGTCGCCGAAGTACTCCACGACATCTATCTCGGCCCCGCTGTTCCTCGGGTCCCCCGCGATCCTCCGTGCCTCGTTCGGCTGCAACCAGAAGGCTCCGTGCTGACCCTGCCCGCGTTGGAGCTTCATCCGGGCGGCCGCCACACCATGGGTGAAGCTGAACTTGCCGTGGGTCCCGATGTGACCGTTGAGGAACTTGCCCGGACTCCCCGGCCTCTGCTTGACCAGAAGACGCACGCTGCCGTCCCGGACCATGACGGCCTCCTTGGCACTGACCGACCTGGTCCGGTGGTCGGTCGGCAGCCCGAGTGCGCGGTAGTCCCACTTGCGATGGTCGAGGGACGTCCCGGCGAACTGGTCGGAGAACTTCTGCTGCCACACAGCGGAGCTCATCGGTGCTGCGGGCACTGCAGCCTGGCCCCGGTAGCGGACCGCCACACCTTGGTAGGTGTAGGGCCGGCCGGCTCGTCCTGCGGCACCTGTGAACTTCACCACGCCGGTGCGGTTCTGACGCTCGACCGCAACCTTCTGCCAAGGCCTCCCGCCCAGTCGTCGCTGGATCAGGACCCGACGTCCTTGACGGGCGGGTGAGAACTTGACCGTCCCGGCAAGCTTCGCCTTGCCCGCGTACGCGGTGTCACGCCCCTGCTGCACGATCGGTGGCAGCAGCGCGGTCACCCCGCTCGCGCGTACGTCGCCGCGACCTGCCAGCACCGCCTCGGAGGGCACCTGGGTCTCGAGTCCGAGCACGACCAGGGCAAGCGCCACCAGAGCAGCTGCAGCACCGGTGCGTTGTTTCAACATGTTCTGGGTCCCCCGAAGTCGTCACGAAGTGGATCAGTCGATCTGGGCTGGTCGCGAGAACAGGCTACCTGCCGGTGACGGTCCCCGTGCACGGGTTCGGGATCCGGCGCGGCGCGCGGCGCCCCATCATCCGCATCGCCGCTTCCCCACGCTCCGTGGAGAGGAGGACTCGGGTCAATGCGGCTGCCACGCATCCTCCGAGCGGGTCCTGCTGGTGACAGCCTCGGGCAGCTTGCGGTCCGCGAGCGACGCGATGCTGACCTGCTCGAAGACGTCCCGCAGACTGCTCCGCGCGGCGATCCAGACGTGCTGGAGGACCTCGGCGGACTCGTGGTAGCTGACCGCCTCGGGACGCACTCCATAGACGCTCACCAGGGGCCCGTCCACGGCACGGATGACGTCCGCCACCGTGACGGAGCCCGGGTCTCGTGCCATCCGCCAGCCGCCGGCCTGCCCGCGCTGGCTGGCGACCACTTCGCCCCGACGAAGATCAGCCAGGATGGCCTGAAGGAAGCCGTGCGGGATGTCCTGCGCACGGCCGATCTCCTCGGCGCTCACCAGCGCTCCATCGCCGCGGCGGGCCAGCTCGATCAGCGCACGCAGGGCGTAGTCGGACTTGGCTGATACCCGCATGAAGCGTAAGTCTGTCAGAGAGGTGCAGATAGCGAAGTGCGTCGCCGCCTCAGACCAGAACGCCGTCCTGCTCGACGGCGCGTGAAAGGCGCTCCTGCTTCACCGCCCAGACGATCATCAGCCCCCACGCCACGCCGATCGCGGCGGCGGTGACCAGCAACATCGGCCCGGAGGCTCCGAGCGACTCGAAGATCGTCTTGAAGTTGGTCAGGACGATCAGACCGCCCGCCGCGACACCGAGCACTCGGGCCGGCAGGAGCTTGACCAGCCAGGCGGCAAACGGCGCAGCGATGACACCGCCGACGAGCAGAGCGCCGGCAATGCTCCAGGGGATCTCCTGGCTGCCGAGCGCAAGCAGGAAGCCGAGGGAGCCGCCGATGGCGACGACGAACTCCGAGGTGTCGATGGAACCGACCACCTTGCGCGGCTCGAGGCGCCCCGACGACAGCAGTGCGGTCGTGCCGACAGGACCCCACCCTCCACCGCCGACGGCGTCCATCAGGCCCGCGACGACGCCCAGCGGCGCGAGGAAGGAGGCCGAGACCCTGCCCCTGAACTCCGGCCGACGACCGCCGAGGACAAGGAAGCGGTAAACCACATAGACACCGAGACCCAGGAGCAGGCCGGCAACCCACGGTTTGGCGGTGTCCCCGTCGATGCTGGAGAGGAACGTCGCTCCGGCGAACGCCCCCAGGCCGCCCGGCACGGCGATGATTCCCACCGTTCGCCAGTCGACGTTGCCGAGCTTGTGGTGGCTGATCCCGGAGACCAGCGTGGTCCCGATCTCCGAGAAGTGCACGGCCGCGGAGGCGGCGGCAGGGGCGACGCCGGTCGCCAGCAGCAGGGTCGAGGAGGTGACGCCGTACGCCATCCCCAGCGATCCGTCGACGAGCTGCGCTACGAGGCCGACCAGGCCGAGCACGATGAGACTCCGCATCTGACTTGCACCTTTCGGGAAGAGACTGCGGCATCCCGTGGCTACTGGCGAGTAGGATATGGTTGTTACCGACGAGTATCCGCCGAAACTTAAGACTGGGGTGAGGGGCCGTGAGCCACTACAGGAGCAACCTGCGAGACCTCGAGTTCAACCTGTTCGAGGTGCTCGGCCGCGACGAGGTGCTCGGCACGGGTCCCTTCGAGAAGATCGACGCCGGCACCGCGCGGACGATCCTGGCCGCGGTCGACCGGCTGGCCCGGGAGGAGCTGGCGGCATCGTACGTCGAGAGCGACCGTCACCCGCCGGTCTTCGATCCCGGGACCGGCACCGCGGACGTGCCCGCGTCGTTCGTCACGAGCTACCAGGCATGGATGGACAGCGAGTACTGGCGGCTCGCCATCCCCGTCGAGCTCGGTGGCCAGCCGGCACCGTCCAGCCTGGTCTGGGCGCTCGGCGAGCTGGTGCTGGGCGCCAACGCCCCGGTGTGGATGTACGCCTGTGGCCCCAGCTTTGCCGCGATCGTCTACCGCAACGGCAACGACCGGGACAAGGCGATCGCGCGACACATCGTCGACCGGCGCTGGGGCACCACGATGGTCCTCACCGAGCCCGACGCCGGGTCCGACGTGGGGGCCGGCCGCTCCAGGGCGACCCTCCAGGACGACGGCTCCTGGCACCTCGAAGGCGTGAAGAGCTTCATCACCTCCGGTGAGCACCAGATGAGCGCGAACATCATCCACATCGTGCTCGCGCGCCCGGTGGGTGTCGAGGGGAAGGGCGGACCAGGCACCAAGGGCCTTTCCCTGTTCATCGTGCCGAAGTCCCACTTCCACCCCACCACCGGTGAGCTGACCGGTGAGCGCAACGGCGTGCACGTCACCAACGTGGAGAAGAAGATGGGCATCAAGGTGTCCAACACCTGTGAGGTCACCTTCGGCGACTCTGCCCTCGGAGGGGCAGAGCCGGCGAAGGGCTGGCTGCTCGGCGAGGTCCACGACGGCATCGCGCAGATGTTCCAGTTCATCGAGAACGCCCGGATGATGGTCGGGACCAAGGCGATCGCCACCCTGTCGACCGGCTACCTCCATGCGCTCGACTACGCCAAGCAGCGCGGCCAGGGCCCGGACCTCACCCGGGCGTCGGACAAGAACGCCCCCCGCGTCACGATCACCCACCACCCTGACGTACGCCGGTCCCTGATGACGCAGAAGTCGTTCGCCGAGGCCATGCGAGCCCTCGTGCTCTACACCGCCTCATGGCAGGACCGGATCCAGATCGCTGACGCCAGGGGCGAGAACGACGGGCTGGCCGAGCGCGTCAACGACCTGCTGCTGCCGATCGTCAAGGGTTACGGCTCCGAGAGGTCCTGGGTGATCCTCGGCACGGAGTCGCTGCAGACCTTGGGCGGCTCCGGTTACCTCGCTGAGCACCCGATCGAGCAGTACGTCCGGGACGCCAAGATCGACACCCTCTATGAGGGCACGACGGCCATCCAGGGCCAGGACCTGTTCTTCCGCAAGATCGTCAAGGACCAGGCCGAGGCACTTGGTTTCCTCAGCCGGGAGATCGAGTCGTTCATCGAGGACGGCGAAGCCGGCTCCGCTGATCCCGATGGTCGGCTCAAGGTCGAGCGCGCGCTCCTCGCCACCGGGCTCGAGGACACCCAGGCGATCGTCGGCACGATGGTCACTCAGCTGATGTCGGCCGATGTGAACGCCGAGGGCGGCGACGCGCGCAACATCTACAAGGTCGGCCTGAACACCTCGCGCCTTCTGATGGCCCTCGGCGACGTGCTCTGCTCGTGGCTGCTGCTCCGGCAGGCCGAGGTGGCCCAGGAGCGGCTGGGCGGCGCGGTCAAACCCGCGGACAAGGCGTTCTACGAGGGAAAGGTGGCATCGGGGCAGTTCTTCGCGCGCCACGTGTTGCCGAAGCTGACCGCCGAGCGGGCCATCGCGGAGGCGACCGACCTCTCGGTGATGGACCTGTCCGAGGCGGCCTTCTGACCACGACGTGCAAAGAAGCCTCGGAAGTTCGGGAGTGGCGCAGGTTGGAGATCCCTCTGATGGGGTATCTCTAGGGTGGAGGTCAGTCCTCCTTTGCCATCTCTACGGCGCATGCGCCGCCGCCACTGAAGGAGCAACCATGGGTATCGGTCTGGGCGTAGTTCTACTGGTCATCGGACTCATCCTCGTGCTGGACGTGGTCCAGTTCGACCTCGGCTTCATCGACGAGACGGGCTTGGGCTGGATCCTCCTGATCGCCGGCGTTCTAGCGATCATCCTCGCGCTGGTGATGAACCAGCAACGGTCGCAGACCAAGCACACCGAGGAGCGCCGGTACGACGGGCCGCCGCCCCGCTGACGCACGGCGCACCGCCACAGCGATGCCTTGACGGGTCGCGCTCAGCCGCGGCGGGCGCGACGCTCTGCACGCTGCGCGCGCTCGGCTCCGCGCTGCTCGAACGAGCGGTCGCTGTTACCAGCACGGTAGGACCGTTCGCCGTACGACGACGTTAATGACGGGGCGGGACGGCCGCGTCCGCCGCCGCTGCGCTCCGCACGCTCCGCACGGCCGCCGTATCCACCGCCGGATGGGCGCTGTCCCCGGTAGGAGCTGCCGCTTCGGAGAGCATCCCCCGCGCCACGACCAGCGGATCGGCTGCCCGGTCCCCGAGCACCACCGCGGCCGGCGGCCGGAGCCTTCTCGCCCGAGGTCGCCAGAGACCTGGCGGTGATCGGACGAGGTGTCGAGCGCAGGTCGTGGTGGCGGGAGTCGACTCCGGCCTTCGCCTGCATCCGGACGATCTCGTCGACCTGACGAGGGGTGGTGATCGTGACGACGGTGCCGGACTCGCCGGCGCGCGCCGTACGACCGGAGCGGTGCAGGTAGGCCTTGGCGTCGTTCGGGGCGTCAAAGTGGACGACGAGCCCGACGTTGTCGACGTGGATGCCGCGCGCCGCGACATCGGTGGCGACGACGACCTGAGCCTTGCCGGTCGAGAACTTGTGCAGGTTGCGCTCCCGGACCCGTTGCGACAGGTTGCCGTGCAGGTCGACTGCCTCGATCCCCTGCTGGCCGAGCGCGTCGGAGAGCTCGGTGGCGCCTTCCCGGGTGCGGGTGAACACGATCGAGCGCGAGTTGGTCTCGACGAGCGCGGTGACGGCCGCCACCTTGTCACGGAAGCCGCCGACGACCATGACGTGGTGCGCCATCGTGCTGACGGCGCCGGCGTTGGGGTCCAGCTGGTGCAGCTTCGGGTTGCGCAGGTGAGTGCGGACCAGACGGTCGACGTCGCCGTCGAGCGTCGCGGAGAGCAGCATCCGCTGGCTGCCCTCGGGGGTCTGCCTCATCAGCGCGTCGACGGCCGGGTAGAAACCGAGGTCACACAGGTGGTCTGCCTCGTCGAGCACGGTGACCTCGATGTCGCTGGTCAGGCAGTGACCCTTGTCCATCAGGTCCTGCAGGCGTCCCGGTGTGGCGACGACGATGTCGGCGCCGGCCCGGAGCTGCTTGATCTGCGGCTCGTAGGGGGTGCCGCCGTACACGGTGACGAGCCTCAGCCGGGCGGCGAACGCCAGCGGCTCGAGGGCGCGGCGCACCTGGGTGGCGAGCTCCCGGGTCGGAACGACGACGAGTGCGCGCGGCTGCTTGGGGCGGCTCCTGCGTCCGGCGAGGCGCGCAAGGATCGGCAGACCGAAGGCCAATGTCTTGCCAGAGCCCGTCTTCGCGCGACCGAGGATGTCGTGGCCGGCCAGGGCGTCGGGAACGACAGCGGCCTGGACCGGGGTGGGGTGGGTGATCTCCACCTTCGCCAGCGCAGCGACGACATCAGCGTGCAGGCCGAGCTCGGCGAAGGAAGGGGTGGTGTGGGGTCCGGTGGTCGGGCGGGCGTCGGGCGACGTCACGGTGTTGCTCCATCAGGTGGTCAGGCGCGACCTGACCCGGACCACGGCGTGGAACGAGCGAGCCAGCAGGACGCAGATGCATTTCCTAAGCACCCGATCACTGGTCTCGCGCGGAAGATGTCCGTGCACCACACCGGGCGAGAAGAAAGGCCGGGGGGTACAGACACC
>JBPCND010000258.1:0-6009 GCA_051001655.1 Nocardioides sp.
CGAGCAGCCGGGTGAGGAACTCCTCGAGGCGCGCCCACGGCATGTTGGCCACGTCGCCTCCGGAGACCACGACGTCGCGCACCGACGGCGTACGACGGAGGTAGTCGAGCATCGCGGCGTGCCGGTCCACCGGCTTGAGGTCGAACTTGAGCTTGTCGACCACTGGCGTGGAGTTGCCCACCAGGTCCATGCGGGTGCAGTGGCCGCAGTACTGCGGACAGGTCGGCAGCAGCTCGGCAAGCACCTTGGTCGGGTAGCGGTGTGTCAGCCCCTCGGCGACCCACATGTCGTGCCCGTTCAACGAGGCCCGGGTGGCGTGCGGATGCGAGGACCAGTCGGTACGGCGGTCGGAGAACACCGGCAGCATGTAGCGCCGGACCGGGTCCGCGTAGATCGCCTCGGTCAGGGAGCCCGGCCCGCCAGGCACAACGCTAGGCGCCATCGTGTTCATCATCTGCGGTGGCACGAGCATCGACATGGTGGCTCGCTCACGCTGGTCACGCTCGAGGTCCTCGTAGAACCCCTCACCGACCAGGTCGCCCCAGAGCGACCTCAGCTGCCTGACGTTCTTCACGCAGTGCGCCCGCTGCCACTGGACCGACGCCCAGTCCTGCGCCGTGACGTCGCGCCAACCGGGGAAGCGCGTCCATTCCGGCTCGACGAGCTCGACCCGGCTGTACGGGTACGGCTGGTCGCTCCGGTCCCAGCCCTCCGGGCCGACCGCGGTCTCGATGCTCATGCCACTCCTCTGGCTCGACCCTGCGACTCGACGCGTGGGTGCGGACACCGGCGCGTCGGGTTTGTGTGTGGTGGTTTACCCGTGTCACAGTACGCAAAGATCATCCGGTCAGTCCAATAACGCGCCGGAAGATTTCCCGCCGTCAGCCCGTCGCACGTGAAGGATGACCCGTGAATGACCAGATCGGCCAGCTGAGGGCCGGTAGCCCGGTTGGACTCCATCGCGTCCTGGCGCCGACCGGCGTGCTGCCGCAGGCAGCGACCCGGCTGGACACCCGACGCGAGCTCTGGCCCGACGAGGTCCGGGTGCGCGTCGAGCGCCTCAACCTCGACGCGGCTTCCTTCCGGCAGCTCGAGCGCACGCACCACCGTGACGGGGACGCTGTTCGCTCCCAGGTGCTCGACATCATCGCCTCGCGCGGCAAGATGCAGAACCCCGAGACCGGCAGCGGCGGGATGCTCGTCGGCACCGTGGAGGAGATCGGTCCCGAGTCGCCTCTCGGTCTGTCGGTGGGGGACCGCGTGGCGACCCTCGTGTCCCTGACCCTCACGCCGCTCGTGATCGAGGACGGCCTGGAGGGCTGGGACGGCCACGGCGAGCAGGTGCCTGCCGACGGTTACGCGATCCTGTTCGGCCGCTCGATCGCGGCGAAGCTGCCCGCCGACATGGCGCCCGAGCTCGCCCTCTCCGTGCTGGATGTCTGCGGTGCTCCTGCCCTGACCTCCCGGGTGGTGGGGCAGTACGTCGAACGCGGTGATGCCTCGACAAGCTCGACCGCCGCGGGGCCGGGCTCGACCAACGGCGGGGCCGTTGTCGCGGTGGTGGGCGGCGCCGGAAAGTCGGGGTCATTGTCGCTGGCGGCCGCTCGGGACGCCGGCGCGACCCGCACCATCGGCGTGGTGCCTCATCAGGCGGAGGCCGACCTGCTCGAAGCATCCGGCCTCGCCGATGTCGTGGCGGTGGCCGATGCGCGTGACCCGGTCGCCCTTTCGGACGCCGTCGTCGCAGCCGGTGGACCGGCCGACGTCACCGTGGTGTGCGTCGACGTACCAGGGTGCGAAGGGGGCGCGATCCTCGCCACGCGTGAGGGCGGCACGGTGATCTTCTTCTCTATGGCCACCTCGTTCAGCGCTGCCGCCCTGGGAGCCGAGGGGCTGGCCGCCGACGTGACGATGCTGGTCGGCAACGGCTACACCCCGGGCCATGCCGCCTACGCGTTGTCCCTCGTGCGCGGTCACGATGGAGTCCGTGGGCTCTTCGAGCGCAGACTGTGATGTCTGAGCGCTCCGAGCCTGTGAGGATGACGCCATGAGGATCCTGTTTCGCGGGGGGCACGTCCACACTCCGACCGACCCGCATGCGACCGCGGTCTGTGTCGAGGGTGGCCACATCGTCTGGACGGGGGACGACGACGCCTCCACGCACTTCGAGGACGGCGCCACCCGCGTGGTAGACCTCCACGGTCGGCTGGTCGTCCCGGCCTTCGTCGACGCTCACGCACACCTCGCCCAGACCGGCTTCGCGGCTGCGGGACTCGACCTGAGCACCGCCGCGTCGCTGCACGAGGCGCTCGACGCCCTCGCGGCCTTCGCGAACAGCTCCCCGACCGCGGTGATCCTCGGTTTCGGGTGGGACGAAACCGGCTGGCCGGAGCAGCGGACCTTCACCCGGGCAGAGGTCGACCGCGCCACCGGGGGCAGGGCTGCCTTCCTCTCCCGCGTCGACGTCCACAGCGCGGTCCTGTCCTCCGCGTTCCTCGACGGCTGCCCCGACGCCGTTCACGCCGAGGGGTACGACGCCAGCGGGTTCGTCGCACGGACCGCGCACCACGTCGCGCGGGCAGGGTTGTTCCGGCTCACCCCTGTCGCCGACCGTGAGAACGCCATCCTGACCGCACTGGAGGGTGCGGCGCGACAAGGGATCGGGATGGTGCACGAGCTCGGCGCCCCGCACATCTGTCCGCCGGAGGACTTCGACATCCTCGGCAGGCTGACCGAGGCAGCCGTCCTCAGGGAGAGACCGGCCCTTCCGGAGGCCGTCTTGTACTGGGGATCGCTCGACGTCGACGACGCCCGCCGCATCGGGTGTGCCGGCGCGGCCGGGGACCTCTGCGTCGACGGCTCCATCGGGTCGCGGACGTCGGCGCTGCACGCGCCCTACGCGGACGCAGACACCAGCGGCCATCTCTACCTCGACGCCGAGCAGGTCGCCGCGCACGTCGTCGACTGCACGCGCAAGCACATCCAGGCCGGGTTCCACGTGATCGGTGACCGGGCCGTGGCCGAGCTCGTGGCCGGCTTCCGGGCCGCCGCTGAGGCCGTCGGCCCCCCCGCCGTCGTCCAGGGGCGGCACCGGGTCGAGCACCTCGAGATGGCCTCGCCCGAGGAGATCGCGGAGCTGGGGTCGCTCGGCGTCACCGCGAGCATGCAGCCCATGTTCGACGCGCTCTGGGGTGGTGAGAGCGGGATGTACGCGCGGCGGCTCGGCGTCGAGCGGGCCACCACGATGAACGCCTTCGCCTCGCTGCAGCGGGCCGGGGTGGCGCTGGCGTTCGGCTCCGACAGTCCGGTGACGCCGTTCGGGCCGTGGGCGTCGGTGCGAGCAGCGGCCTGGCACCACACCGAGTCCGAGCGGATCACGGTCAGCGCCGCGTTCGACGCGCACACCCGCGGCGGATGGCGGGCCGCAAGGCAGGATGAGGGTGGCGTGATCGCTCCCGGTGCACCCTCGAGCATCGCGGTCTTCGACGTGCCCCGCGGTCCGGGCGTGCAGGCCCCCGACGCCCGGGTCACCGCCCGGTCGACCGACCCGCGCGCCGGCGTACCCAGGCTTCCCGACCTTCATCCGGACCTGGACCTGCCCACGTGCGTGATGACGCTCGTGCACGGCGAAGTCGCCTTCGAAGAACCAGGAGCCCTGACGTGACCGGCAAGCTGCAGCTGGACCCCACCACGGTCCGGAAGGCGCGCACGCTTGCACGCCAGGTCGGCCGTCCGATCGTGTCCCTGGCCAAGCGGCACACCACCGTCTCGGTGGAACGCGCCACATTGCGGCTGGCCGGGCTCCAGGGCGCCGATGCGGACGGGATCCCGTGGGCCAACCGGCTGCTCGACGCCGTGCGGGGCGACGTCGGGCTCGAGCACGGCGTCTCGCTGCCGGTCTGGGACGCGCTGGTGCGCGGTGAGGCCGACGACCTGTCCACGCTCGC
Source organism: Nocardioides sp. (assembly GCA_051001655.1). Lineage (GTDB taxonomy): Bacteria > Actinomycetota > Actinomycetes > Propionibacteriales > Nocardioidaceae > Nocardioides_B. The sequence goes on from JBPCND010000258.1 coordinate 3,948, forward strand.
ACAGAAGGCCGCAGCTGGCTCGGTGCGCTTCCGGGTGCCCGAGGGGCGGGACCTGAGCAGGGCCACCACGGCGTCGAGGCGACAGGTGGGCGCCGGCATCAAGCGGGTGGATGCCCGTCGACGCGAGCGTGAACGGCTCGTCAGGCGCTGGGGGGACCCGGGCCACCAGCCCTGGATCTACCTGATCGTGGCCACCGGCGACATCCACGAGGACATCCCGCAGGCCCAGCAGGCCGCCCGCGAAGGTGCCGACGTGATCGCGGTGATCCGGTCCACCGGCCAGTCGCTGCTCGACTACGTGCCGGAGGGAGCCACCCGGGAAGGGTTCGCCGGGACGTACGCAACGCAGGAGAACTTCCGCCTGATGCGGGCCGCCCTCGACGACTCGAGCAAGGAGCTCGGCCGCTACGTGCGGCTGACCAACTACGCCTCCGGGCTCTGCATGCCCGAGATCGCCGCCCTGGCCGGGCTCGAGCGTCTCGACATGATGCTCAACGACTCGATGTACGGCATCCTCTTCCGCGACATCAACCCGGTCCGCACGTTCGTCGACCAGCGGTTCAGCCGTCAGGTGCATGCGCGGGCCGGAATCATCATCAACACCGGCGAGGACAACTACCTCACCACCGCGGACGCGGTCGAGGCCGCACACACCGTCACGGTCTCCCAGCTCCTGAACGAGTATTTCGCCAAGGAGGCCGGGCTCGAGGACTGGCAGCTCGGTCTGGGCCACGCCTTCGAGATCACTCCGGAGCTTCCCGACAGCTTCCGCATGGAGCTCGCGCACGCCTTGCTGGCCCGTGAGCTGTTCCCGAAGGCGCCGTTGAAGTGGATGCCGCCTACCCGGCACATGACCGGTGACGTGTTCCGCGGCTACATGCTCGACGCGTTCTTCAACCTGGCCGGTGTCATGACCGGGCAGAGCATCCTGCTGGTCGGGCTGATGACCGAGGCCGTCGTGACGCCGTGGATCTCCGACCGGGACCTGGCCCTGCAGAACGTTCGCTACGTCCTCAACGCGGCAGGCAACCTGCACGAGGACTTCGTCCCCGCTCCGAACGGCTACATCGTCCAGCGCGCCCGCCAGGTGCTCGCCGAGAGCATCGAGCTGCTCGAGCGGATCCTCGCCCACGAGTCCAGGACGGGGCTGCTCGACGCCATCGCCGACGGCACGTTCGGCCTGATGAAGCGGCCCCAGGACGCAGGCCGGGGGCTCGACGGTGTCGCCGAGAAGGCGCCGGCTTATCTCAACCCGGCCACCGAGATCTTGGAGGAGGACTGATGGTCTCGACAAGCTCGACCACCGCAGACGGCTCGACCACCGAGCGGGGCACGATCCTGCGGCCGTACGGCGACACCACCGGCGACGGAATGGTGCAGCTCTCGTTCACGCTGCCCCTGTCATCCCTCGGCGCGGACTCCAAGGTGGCCGAGGGCGCCGCCGCGCAGCTGGCCAACAAGATGGGGATGGACCCCGCGCTCGTGGTGCACGCCAAGCCGATGGGGCCGGACTTCACCTTCTTCGTGGTCTACGGACGGGTGAACCACCTGGTCGACGTGAGCACGGTGCAGGTCGTCGAACGTGACTACCCGCTGCTCTCCCCGAAGGAGGTCAACCTCTCCATCCGCAAGGGCCTGCGGCGCCGGCTGGTCGTGGTGGGCGGCTGCATCGGCACCGACGCCCACACCGTCGGCATCGACGCCATCTTGAACATCAAGGGTTTCGCCGGCGAGAAGGGTCTCGAGTACTACCGCGAGCTCAAGGTGGTGAACCTCGGCGCGCAGGTGTCCGTCCCACAGCTCGTCGAACGTGCCCGAGCGGAGAGGGCCGACGCGATCCTGGTCTCGCAGGTCGTCACCCAGCGCGACGCCCACATCTTGAACACCAAGGAGATGTCGGCGGCCTTCCGCGAGTCCTATCCCAGCGACGCGCGACCCCTGCTGATCGTCGGGGGACCACGCTTCGACGAGGCCATGGCCGCGGACCTCGGCGTGGACCGGGTCTTCGTCCGCGGCACGACCCCCGGCGACGTCGCGTCGTACGTCGTCCACCAGCTCGTCA
>JBPCND010000259.1:0-5059 GCA_051001655.1 Nocardioides sp.
GCCTCGACGTCGGCGAAATGGGTCTCCCCGACCCACTCCTGGGACCTCTCGACGACGAGCCCTGCCGTTTTCGCCTGCGTCGGTCGAGGACGAGGCCAGCGAAGCCCTCGACCCGTCCTGCCCGGACGAACCTGACCCACACACCAGTCACAAGGTGCCGAGTCGGCGCCTCTGCACCTCGCGGCATAGAACACCTAGTCGTCGCCTCTGCACGCCCGCCGGCCTACAACGCACGTGCAGACGAGCCGGCTCGACGGCATTCGGGCGTGCGGACGTGCCGACTCGACCGGATGTGGGCGTGCAGACGCGCCGACTCGGCGGTTACTGGGTGACGCGGTAGGCGTCGAAGACGCCGTCGATGCTGCGGACCGCCTTCAGGACGTGTCCGAGGTGCTTGGGGTCAGCCATCTCGAAGCTGAACCTGCTCTTGGCGATCCGGTCCCTCGTCGTCGACAGGGACGCCCCGAGGATGTTGAGGTGCATGTCGGAGAGCACTTTGGTGATGTCCGAGAGCAGGCGTGCCCGGTCGAGCGCCTCCACCTGGATGTTGACCAGGAACATCGACTGCGCGGTCGGAGCCCAGTCGACCTCCACCAGACGCTCGGGCTGCGAGGTGAGGCTGCTGGCATTGGTGCAGTCCGCGCGATGCACCGAGACACCGGCGCCGCGCGTCACGAAGCCGATGATGGCGTCGCCCGGCACGGGAGTGCAGCACTTGGCGAGCTTCACCCAGACGTCCGAGATGTCCTTGACGAGGACACCGGCGTCGCCGGCGCTCGGTGTCTTCGCACGCGCCCGGGGCGCCGTGATGCGGACGCCCTCGGCCAGGTCCTCCGAGGCGCCCTCCTCGCCGCCGTACAGGTCGATCACCCGGCGCACGACGGTCTGCGCACTGAGGTTCCCCTCGCCGACCGCTGCGTAGAGGGCCGAGACGTCGGACAACCGCATCTCGACAGCCACGGTGTTCAGCGACTCGTGGGTGAGGACCCGCTTGAGGGGCAGGCCATCCTTGCGCATCAGCCGGGCGATCTGGTCCTTGCCCTGTTCGATGGCCTCCTCGCGGCGTTCCTTGGTGAACCACTGCCGGATCTTGTTGCGCGCGCGGGGCGACTTCACGAAGCCGAGCCAGTCCCGGCTCGGTCCGGCGTTCGGCGCCTTCGAGGTGAACACCTCCACGACGTCTCCGTTCTCGAGGGTCGACTCCAGCGGCACAAGGCGACCGTTCACCCGGGCACCGATCGTGCGGTGCCCGACCTCGGTGTGGATGGCGTAGGCGAAGTCGACCGACGTGGACTCCGCCGGGAGAGCGATGACGTCCCCGCGAGGGGTGAACACATAGACCTCGGAGGCGTTGATCTCGAACCTCAGGGACTCCAAGAACTCACCCGGGTCCTCGGTCTCCTGTTGCCAGTCGAGCAGCTGCCGCACCCAGGCCATGTCGGCGTTCCCGGCCTCCTGGACCGAGGAGTCGACTGTCTTCGAGTCGGTGCCTGCCCGCATGTTCGCCTTGTACTTCCAGTGCGCCGCGACGCCGTACTCGGCACGTCGGTGCATGCCGAAGGTGCGGATCTGCAGCTCGACCGGCTTGCCTTCGATCCCGATCACAGTCGTGTGCAGTGACTGGTACATGTTGAACTTCGGCATCGCGACGAAGTCCTTGAACCGGCCCGGGACCGGGTTCCACCGGCTGTGCAGGACGCCGAGGACGGCGTAGCAGTCACGGTCGCTCTCGACCAGGATCCTGATGCCCACCAGGTCGTAGATGTCGGAGAACTCGCGTCCTCGCACAATCATCTTCTGGTAGATCGAGTAGTAGTGCTTGGGCCGACCGGTGACCGATGCCTTGATCCTGGCGTCCCGGAGGTCGCCCTGCACCTGCTCGATGACCTGGGCCAGGAAGGAGTCGCGCGAGGGGGCGCGGTCGGCGACCAGTCGGACGATCTCGTCGTACATCTTGGGGTGCAAGGTGGCGAAGGAAAGATCCTCCAGCTCCCACTTCAACGTGTTCATGCCGAGCCGGTGCGCCAAAGGGGCGAAGATCTCCAAGGTCTCGCGCGCGATCCGCTCCTGCTTCTCCTGTTTGAGGTAGCGCAGCGTTCGCATGTTGTGCAGCCGGTCGGCGAGCTTGATCACGAGCACCCGGATGTCGCGGCTCATCGCGACGATCATCTTGCGGATGGTCTCGGCTTGCGCGGTGTCGCCGTGCTTCACCTTGTCGAGCTTCGTGACGCCGTCGACGAGCACAGCGACCTCGTCGCCGAAGTCCTTGCGAAGCTGCACGAGCGTGTACGGCGTGTCCTCGACGGTGTCGTGCAGCAGGGCCGCCACCAGGGTCGGTTCGGTCATCCCGATGTCGGCCAGGATCGTGGCAACGGCGAGTGGATGGGTGATGTAGGGGTCGCCGCTCTTGCGCATCTGCGACGCGTGGTGGGCTTCGGCCGTGACATAGGCGCGCTCGAGGAGCGCGAGGTCGGCCTTGGGATGGTTGGCCCGGATCGCCCGGAAGAGAGGTTCGAGCACCGGGTTGCCGGTCGGCGTCTTGGTGGCCATCCGGGCGAGACGAGCGCGCATCCGGCGGCCCGACGGCGGACCGCTGCTCACGATCGGTTCCGCGCGGTCGTCGGGCTCGGCTGGCGTCACGACGACGGCCTCGGCCACCCGCTCCTCAGCCACACCCACTCCCCTCCTCGACGTCGAATCACCAAGTCTAGTCGGGGACGCGCAGGGTCAGAGGATGCAGAGCGCCTGCAGCGGGAGGTCCCTGAGCTGCTTTCTGCCCTCGAGGGACGACAGCTCGATCAACACCGACAGGCCGACGGCTACGGCACCGCACTTCTCGACGAGCTGACGGGTGGCGGCCGCAGTCCCACCGGTTGCGAGTACGTCGTCGACCAGAAGGACCCGTTCGCCCTCACGGAAGGCATCCTGATGCACCTCGAGAACGGCCTCGCCGTACTCCAGGGCGTAGGAGACGGCATGGGTGGGACCGGGCAGCTTGCCCGCCTTGCGGACCGGCACGAACCCTGTGCCGAGAGCCAGCGCCACCGGTGCCGCGAGGATGAACCCGCGCGCCTCCATGCCGAGAACTTTGTCGACCAGGACCTGACCCCGGTCGTCACGGCCGGCGGCGGCCATCGCCTCGACGACGGCCGAGAAAACGGCGTGGTCAGCGAGCAGGGGCGTGATGTCCCTGAACATGACCCCCGACTTAGGAAAGTCCGGGACGTCCCGGATCAGCGAGCCCCACATGCGCTCGAGATCCGGGGAGCTCACCTCTTGCCCCGTCGCGACCGTGGCTTGCGCTGCGGCTGCGCCCGCTTGGCGGACGCCGACGGACTGACCGGCCGGGACGCTGGCCGCTCTCCTGCGGTGTAGCGAGGTGTCCGAGCAGGAGTCGGGACCGGCTGATCGGCATATGCGTGCTCGGCGTGCTCGGCGTCATCAGCGGCGTCGGCTGGCACCCGCACGCCCTGACCCGGCTCGTCGTACTCCGGCATGTCCTCAGAGAACGCCGGCACGCTGGCGAACGGATCCGCCGGCCTGCGCGTGTGGTGCCGCATGGCCCGGGCGTCGCCGGCCTTGACGCCGGGCTCGCGCTCCTTGAGCTGGACCACGAGAGGGGTGGCGATGAAGACCGATGAGTAGAGACCGGCGGCCATCCCGACGAAGAGCGACAGGGCCAGGTCCTTCAGTGCCCCCGAGCCGAGCGTGACAACACCGACGTAGAGCAGGGCACCGACGGGCAGCAACGCCACGACCGAGGTGTTGATCGACCGGACCAGGGTCTGGTTGATCGCCAGGTTGGAGGCTTCGCGGTAGGTCTTCCGGCTGCGTGCGAGGTTCTTGGTGTTCTCTCGAACCTTGTCGAAGACCACGACTGTGTCATACAGCGAGAATCCGAGGATGGTGAGCACTCCGGTGACGGTTGCGGGCGTCACCTCGAAGCCGGAGAGGGCGTAGACGCCGACCGTGATGATGACGTCGTGGGCGAGAGCAACCAGTGCCCCCACCGACATCTTCCACTCCCGGAAGTAGGCCCAGATGAAGAGCACGACCAGGATCAGGAACACCACGAGGCCGATGAGCGCACGGTCGGCGACCTGCTGGCCCCACGTGGCTCCGATGGCATCCTGGCTGATGTCGTCGTCGGCGACCCCGGCGGCATCCTGGATCAGCCCGGAGACCGTCGTCGACTCGTCGTTGGTGAGGGGCTTGGTCTGGACGCGGATGTTGTCCGCCCCCGACGTGTTCACGATCGGTGAGGAGGCGTTCTCGATGCCGGAATCGGCAACGGCGTCGCGAATCGCCTCGACGTCGTCCTGGCCGGCCTCGCCAGCGGACATCGAGACGCGGTACTCGACACCACCCTCGAACTCGATGCCGAGGTTGAGCCCCTTCCACACGAGACCGAAGATGGCGATCGCGACGATCACCGATGAGACGGCGTACCAGATCATCCGTCGACCGACGAAGTCGACCGACACCGAGCCCGAGTAGAGCTGCTGGCCGAGGCGTGCGAACTTGCTCATCAGGCGTTGCCTCCTGCAGCGGCCGGACGGCGGACACCCGGCAGCCGGTCGACTCCGAGTGCCTCTGCGGACAGACCGGACTGCTTGTGGCCGGTGTTGAAGAACGAGAAGCGCGCGAGCCAGGAGACCATGGGCTTGGTGAACAGGAAGAACACCACCAGGTCGATGACTGTGCTGATGCCCAGGGCGAAGGCGAACCCTTTCACGACCCCGATCGCGAAGACGTAGAGAACGACGGCGGCGAGCAACGAGACCGTGTCCGCGGCGAGACAGGTTGCCCGCGCTCGCGGCCAGGCCGTCTCGACCGCAACGCGCATCGACTTGCCGTCCCGCATCTCGTCACGGATGCGCTCGAAGTAGACGATGAACGAGTCGGCGGTGATGCCGACGCCGACGATCAGTCCGGCGATACCGGGCAAGGTCAGGGTGAAGTTGACGGCTTGTCCCATCGCGAGGACGACGGCATAGGTGATCGCCCCGGCGATGCCGAGCGATGCGAGCACGACGAGGCCGAGGCCGCGGTAGTAGAA